>NZ_AUTP01000121.1:0-65357 GCF_000498075.1 Pseudoalteromonas sp. TAB23 | reverse complement strand
TAATGCCGATCAGTTAAGAAAATGACCGGTTGACCGATCCAAACGATCATGCAAAATCCGTAGTTAGGAAACTAACTACGGATTTTTTTGTGAATATAGAACAAGCACTGCAAGCAACACTTGAAGAAAGCAGCCGATACCATACCTTTGAAAAATTATCAGAAATTCTTGACCCTGAAATCATTGAACAAGGTTTTCAACAAGCTGGGATTGCAACCGTTCGTAAGCGAAGGTTACCGCTTGAGGCCGTTTTGTGGTCAGTTATTGGCATGGCATTGTTTCGAAAAGAATCGGTTTGGAATATCGCTAATAAGCTAGATATCATGTTACCTGGCAAGAACCAACTCGTTGCTCCAAGTGCGATGGTACAAGCGAGACAAAGGTTAGGTGATGATTCCGTTAAACACGTTTTCAATAAATCTGCTCAATCAATGTATAAGCAACAGTCATTCGAAACATGGAATGGCTTGAACCTATTAGCTGTTGACGGTGTTGTGTGGCGAACAGCCGACACGCCTGATAATCGTAAAGCCTTCTCTTCTGGTAGCAACCAATACGGTGATACAGCCTTTCCTCAAATACGCATGGTCTGTCATATGGAATTGACCAGCCATCAACTGCTCAGTAGCGAGTTTGATAACTATAAAACCAACGAGATGAAATTAGCTGAGCGTTTAATTGAACGTACACCAGATAATTCACTGACTATGTTTGATAAAGGATATTATTCTTTAGGCCTGTTAAATCGTTGGCACCAAACTGGGAAGATGAGGCACTGGCTGATACCAGCAAGGCCCGACTTACAGTATGAAATCATCTCCAGCGCGGGTAAAAATGACCATATCATTGAATTGAAAACAACAAAGCATGCACAAAAAAACTTTCCCGATGTTCCTGAAACGATTAAAGCGAGATTAATCAGTAAAACAATAAAGGGCAAAAGCTACCGTATATTAACCTCGATGACGGATAGATTGCGTTATCCAGGTAATGAAATTGTTGAATTATATTGTCATCGTTGGGAGATAGAACTTGGGTTTAGAGAAATCAAACAAACCATGCTTGATAGCGCATACCATTTAAGAAGCAAGCGTCCAGACATGGTGCGTCAGGAGCTATGGGGCGTGTTACTCGCCTATAATTTAATACGAAGAATAATGACGATGGCGGCGACAGTTACAGGGATATGGCCTAACCAGCTTAGTTTCTCTAGCAGTTCGATGGCTGTCATTCAGTATTTCTCGTCAGTATCTATAATGAGTCCAGGGAACATTCCAATACACTGGCAGCACTTACTCAATACACTGGTCTTATTTAAGCTTCCAGCTAGACGAGAGGATAGAAGATACCCCCGATGGGTTAAGCCAAAACCATCTAAGTATCCCCATAAAAAGAAAAATGCCAGTCAGCTTAACTGACTGGCATTAAGCCTAGGCTGCCTTTTTTGTGTTTATAAATCGCGGCTATTTAAATTTAACCGTTTTTTTACTGCGTGTATAACTTCTGCTTTCGGGCTTAGTCCATTCACCCTTTTTAAGGTAAGAGGTCGATACAATAAACTTATCGTCTTTTAAATCACTAGTAGATTTAACCTTAGTCACCCCCTCTTTACTGCCTGTTACTTCTTCATAGGCTACAAACTGAGTAGGGCTTAATACCGTTATTGTGCCTCTAGTGTAAAATCCTGCCGTAGTGAAATAATAAAATACGAGTGACTTCTTTTTGCTATCATAAAAAATCATCGACTCACCGCCATACTCACCCTCGTTAATCGAGTGCATGGTACGAATAGCTTTACCGTTTAAAGCGCGTTCCCAACGGCCAACATCTTGTGTTTTTTTAGCGCCTTCTGGTACTTTAAAGTCTGCTTGCCACGTTCCTAAGTAAGGTTTAAACACTTCTAGCTCTTTATCAAGGTTACTGGCAGTTTCATTAGCAAAGCTACTAAATGTGCATAAACATAATGCTAAGAATAGCGATTTAAAATATGTCATAATTTGGCTCTCGTTGTTAGGCTCTTATAAGCCCAGTATAGGTGACAATTAATTGATAAAGAAAATATTAATCACGTTCTCATTGCTTTATTTAGCTGCCATTTGGTTAGCTTACCCGCTGCAATACTTACCTGTTTATATACCAATATATGTACCTGGTTATATAAGTGTATTAAGTGCTATCACTTTTTTAATGTACGCGTGGGATAAGCGACAAGCTAAGCGCTCTTCACATAAAAAAGTAAACCGCACGCCAGAGCGCACACTGCAACTACTTGCATTATTTGGAGGATGGCCGGGGGCATTACTTGCTCAACAATTACTTCGTCATAAATCGCAAAAGCGACGTTTTATTATTGTGTTGTGGTTATGTATTTTAATTAATATTGGTAGTTATTTCGCAGTAGGATATTTGTGGCTTTATGAAGGATTTAATATGCCTTAGGCCAGTTATTAAATTAACCAGGCTAAGACATATAAACTAAAACGTACTGAGAAGCTTATTGAGCCGATTGGCTTGCTTCCATTGTATCGAGTTCAACAGTTAGTATTGTTTTTTTATCAACTGAAACCCATTTTCTGTAAGTAAGGTATCCTGCTTTGCTTACTTCAATATCGTATTTACCTTCTTTAAGCTCAATACCAGCTTTGTAAACAGGGTTGATATTCATAATACGAACGCGAGCATCAGCAGGGTTAGTAATAACTGTTAATGAAATTGGTGCAGCTACTTCCTCTACTACAACTTGAGTCTCAGTAACAACTTCCTCAACAACTTGTTCTGTTTTATCAGTTGACGTTGTTGAACAACCAGCTAGTAATAATATTGCTGCAAGTGCGCTTAAATTTTTCATCGGTACTCCATTAGATCATTGTAAAAGTGTTGAGTGTCACGAAAAATCTGGGGAGAGTATATCTAACTCGTCGTCCTTGACCTTCGTTTTAAAATAAACTGGCGGATAGTTTAATATGTATCCGCCCTGTATTCAATTGCCGTAATTCTAATATCTTAAAGCACCTTTCTATAAGTAGCTAAAAGGGGATTTTAACTCATTGATATAAAATTATATATTACAGCATACTATCTAAAGATTGCGTTATGGCTTCGCTTCTCTCTACTAGTTGCTCAGCAGTTCTATACATTTTTCGTTTCATTAATGTATTTGCCATCGTTATGTATCTTCTTGATAGCTCCTGTTTTAACTCAACCAAAAGAGAGAAATCTGCAGGTAATTCATTCGATTCTAAGTTAACTAGTTCTTCAAATTCAAGTAACTCTTTATAGTCTTCTATTTTATCTAGTTGCGCGCTATAGCGTTGAAATCTTGGTTGATAAAATACAACAGCATCAGATGTAGGAAAGTTTACTTGTTCACCTTTATCTATTATCTCTTTGTATGCAGTTAATGCATCAATAGCTGATTCTCTTTTTAATAAATCGCTAAAAAGAAGCTCTGCTTTTTGGCTGTCAGTAAATATCGCTTTACCTACACTCAGTAGCGCTTTTTGCGAAACTACATCATCACTTTCAACTGCTTGATTAAGTGTTAATTTGAAATTTTCAAAATGCTCTGGTGAAGGTTGATATACATATGTGCTATCAACTTCGTTAAGGTCTTTAATTAGTTGGGGGATACTATTGTTGTCAACTTCGTTATAACGGGATTGCTCCAGCAGTAGATTAATTCTTGATGTTATATCAAAAATTATAGACTGGCGTTCTCTAAGAACACTTTCTAATTGCACAGAAAGCGTTTCTGAATCTGGGTAGTACTCCAAAGCTTTAGAATAGACTTGAATAGTTTTATCAAAATCTTTAAATTTATTAGCGCTATTATTTGTTCTACTCGCCCTAGTGTCGAAGCTATCTAATATACTAGTTTGATTAACTCTCAATAAACCTTGTTTTAAGACTTCGTATTGTGGAGGGATTTCTCCTAGCTTATCTAATATTTCAGGTCCACTCCATGACATCCAAGTTTCAACTTGTTGGTTGATAGCATTCGCGTTATCAAGTTTTGCCTGTAATTGTTTTGTGCTGCCATTATTCGAAACATGGTATTGGCCTGCAAGTACAGCTAAGACAACTGAAATAGCAACTAAGGCAATAGTCGGTTTTAAATTAGATTTAAGTTTATTTTGAATTGGTAGTAAGGAACTCTCACGTTGTGATGACTCTAGTGATAATGCCTTTTTTAAACTTTTCCAAAGCCAAATAGGACAATGACTAGGGCGTGAAGCTGAAGTGTTTTTCGAAAGCTTATCGGCAGAAACTCGGTTAAAAGGGTGCTTACTGCTAAGTAGCTCAAATGCGATACATGCAAATGAAAACACATCATCTTTAACAGATGCTTCAGCGCCACTTAGTTGCTCTGGGCTTGCATAAGTTGGGGTATACCCACCAATTGTACCTAGATCTGTATTACTATTAACTGCGTAAGCATCTTCTATGCTTTTATGTTTAGCTATTCCGAAGTCGAGTACCTTAAGATTACCATTACTATCGAATATTATATTAGATGGTTTAAGGTCATTATGTATAACGCCTCTAGAGTGAGCATAGATAAGCGCATCTGATAACTGTTCCAAAATCACTTTGGCTTTTTTAAACGCCATACCAGAGGGTTTATTTCTTTTTATTATTTGCTCTAAAGTTTCACCTTCGATGAGTTCCATTGTCACATAATATAAATCGCCATCTGAATCGGCTGAAAATACTTTAACGATACTAGGGTGGGAAAGTTGCTGCGTTTTAGCTGTCTCATCTTTTAAGAGTGAAATTGCTTCTTCTGAATTTGAAAACTCTTCCTGCAATACTTTTATTGCAACAAATGCTTCAGAGCGGCCTGCGTTTTCTAAAAAAGTATCTCTAGCACGGTATATGTAGCACATTCCACCTTGACCAATAAGCTCTTCAACTAAGTAGCGATTAGATATTTTCTTACCAAGTAGATTTATTTTATTTTTAGGTAATGCTTTTTTTGAACTAGAAGCAAGTGAAGCAATCTGGGTTTTATCGTTAGAATTATTAGTACCGCTCATTATAAATCCTTTTATTGTGTTAATTTAAATAATTGCAAAGGTGTTTTTGTGGTTATTATCAATTTTCCCTCTGATATTCGCATGTATTTTTACAAAAAATGCTTATTATAGCAATGTTTCAATTGTTGAATATTTACATCTATACTCACAGCCCAACACCTTTTTACTTCGATATGATTTTCTCTATGCTTTTATAATTTAAATACTAAACTAAACTAAAATAAAAGAACGATTAGATAGAATGTAAATTAAAGGGGTTATCCGGTTTTAGAGCTATGCAGAGTTATATGGAAAGAAAAAAGTGGAAGGTACGTATTAAAAGCATAAAAGTAGATAACATGAGTTAAACAAGGCGCACTATAAAATCATTATTAGCGCTATTTATTAGCTGCTTTTAGGATTAAAGGGAATTAAGTCTCTGTTTATATATTAATTTCAATGTTGACAATAGTTTCGCTTGTACTTTATCCTAGCGAAATTGTAGATTTATGGGACTAACATATCAAATGGAACTGATACTAAACATAACTAGTTATCATAGACTCTCACCTGAAATTGAAGCTTCTAAGACAGTAAAAGATACGCTTACATTCGGCCGCTCTGAGTCATGTGAATGGCATCTTCCCGATCCTGAAAAAATTATATCTAGTAGGCATGGTAAAATAGAAAAAGAAGGTGATTCGTTCTCTATTTACGATAATTCTACTAATGGTATTTATATAAATTTTGGTGTGTCTCCCTTAGGCCAAGGCAATAAACAACGCCTTTCAGACAATGATGTGCTTACAATTGGTGACTTCCAGATTGAAGTTAAATTAGTTGAGCAACAAACAGTTGCCTCTTCACAAAGCCATAAAGTTATACCTAGTAACCGAAATGATGATAAGCAATTAGAAACACAGGCTGATTCTTTTTCACAATCACATAGCTTTTTAAATGACTCTATTTTAGATGAGTCGATGCCTACTGTTTCTATGGTTCAAAGTGATTTTTCAAATTCAGGGAACCAAATACCTGAAGATTGGGATGACTTATCTCGTTTGATGAATAGTGAGCATCATGTTACCGAAAATAAAAATGATGTAATCACAGAAAAATTAGAAATGCCGATTGCTCCCTCGTCTGAAAAAGCAATACCAGAAGTAAGGCATATCGAACCTACGCCCCAACGTGTAAAACAAACAGAGCCACAGAGTGATTCGTCTTTATCTGATGCATTTTTGAAAGGGCTAGGAGTTAAAGCTGAATTACAAAGCTCACTTAATACAAAAGAGCTTTGGTATGAAATGGGCCAAGGTTTGAATCTAATGCTTAATGAGCTTATGGAGTCTCTGCGTCAAAGAGCGCATGTTAAAAGTCAATTAAGATTAAACCATACAATGTTTCAGACGCAACAAAATAATCCATTGAAATTTTCTGCCGATATAGATGATGTTATTCAGAATTTATTCATAAGGAATAGTGCAAGCTTCCTTTCATCTAAGGAATCTATAAAAGAAAGCTTTATAGATACACGTAGACATGAGCATGCTTTACTAGCAGGTGCTGATGGTGTTCTTAAAGGGATGTTAGCTCAAGTTTCTCCTCAGCACATTAGTCGCCAGGCAAATGAAAGCATCAATGTACTTAAAATTATCCCCGGTCAACTCGAGTCTAAATGTTGGAAGTTATATCAGAGTTTACATGATGATCTTTCGCAAGAAGTTAATTCAAAGGGGGCGCTGGCTCTGTCGGATGATTTCTTAAATGCATATAATGATAAAATTAAAGATACGCACTAGGAAGGAATGAAATAATGCATAAAGTTAAGCTCTACTTAATGAGTTTTAGTTTATTATTTTTAGTATTAGGATGTTCAACAGTTAATAGAATTGTTCCAGCATCTACAGATTTAAAAATCAATGTTTCTAAAAATGTAAATCCGGACACATCTGATAGACCATCACCAGTAGTGATGAAAATATTTGAGCTTAGTTCCAGAACCATTTTTGATACACAAGATTTCTTCAGCTTATACGATACACCTGAAAAAATACTTGGCCCCGATTTACTTAAAAAAGATGAGCTTGAATTACAACCAAACTCAGTACAAAAATATAAAATGAGTCTGAATCGAAATACTCGTTACGTAGGCGTAGTTGTCGCATATAGAAATATTGATCAAGCAAGGTGGAGAGCTGTAATAGAAGTTGATCCAACAGGCTACGATGATATTGATGTTAATGTAGAAGCAATTGCTACATACATGAGAGAGCAATAAAAAAGGATTTTAAAATGGGTGATAACACTCGTGTTGCATGGACTGAAGGGATGTTCTTAAGGCCTCAACACTTCCAACAATCAGATAAACATATTTCTAATGTTATTAAGCAAGTTTGCAGCGGTAACCTTGCTGATCCGTGGGGAATACTTGAAATTGCTATTGATACAGAGTTATTAAATTCAGGTCAGTTTGCAATTGAAGCTTTATCAGCCATAACACCTGATTTAATTCCTATTGACATGCCACAGTCTACATCTCTTCCTGAACCATTAGTTGTTGGAAAAGATGTGTATGATGAGATTGTTTATTTGGCAATACCTGCTTTAAAAAATAGCGGGATTAATATTTCAGCGCCCGAAGAAAATATTGTCACTCGTTATAAGTTAAATGACTTGTCGGTAAGCGATGACTTTATTGGTGCGCAATCACAAGAAATTATTCAAGTAGCAAAAATATATAGCAAATTAGTCTTATCTTCAGACGATCATTCTGGTTACATACTACTTCCTTTAGCAAGAATTTTAGAAGTAAGTAGCGAAGGCCAAATCAAATTAGATAGCAAATATATCCCAGCTTCTTTGAAAGTAGGGCAATGCAAGCCCCTTCTTGGGTTAGTTCGTGAAATAGGCTCTATGATAAAGCAGCGCTCAGAAAGTATCGCTGTGCGGTTATGCCAAGGTTATGCTGGTAGTACTTCTGTTGCTGACTTTATTATGCTTCAGACGCTAAATAAGTATGACGCTGTTTTTGATAATTTATTATCAGTTAACAATCTACATCCTAATGTGCTTTATATTAGACTTATTGAGCTTGCTGGTGAGTTATCTACCTTCAGTACAGTTAATAAGCGAGTTCCTAAACTTCCTAAATATGATCATAAAAATTTAGGGCAAGTCTTTAGTGAAGTCGTTAGCTTTTTATATCAATCCTTAAGTCATGTAATTGAGCAAACTGCAACTGAAATTAAGCTTGAGCAAAGTAAGTTTGGTATTTCATTTGGAGCGCTAAAAGATAAATCAGTGCTTAACTCAGCTCAGTTCATTTTAGCTATCAAAGCAAGTGTTCCGCATGAAGAACTTCGTAAGATACTACCTTCACAGATCAAAATTGGCAGTGTAGAAACAATACGCGATTTGGTAAACAATCAAATTCCCGGCATAACAATTAGTAGCTTGCCAACAGCCCCGAGACAAATTCCTTACCATGCAGGTTTTCATTATTTTGAATTAAACAAACATGGGGAACATTGGGAAAAACTTCGTTCGAGCGGAGGTATTGCTATTCACTTGTCAGGTAGCTACCCAGAACTTCAATTGAGCCTTTGGGCTATCAGAACTTAACTTTTAAAAGGAAGAGTTTCAATGGACGAAACCATTATCAAACCACGCCCTGGTAGACGAGGGCGTGAGACATCAAATAATACAAATATTAATAGTGATGCAGATAAAACGGTTATGTCGGTTGAGTCAGCATCGACTAAACTGCCAAGTAATACAAAAATATCTATATTTAAAAACCCACTTTTAGAAGCTGCGACAGATTGCTTCTCTATTGTTATCTCTATTAGTCAATCTGTAGAAATGACTAATTTAGCTGCTTTAAAACATCGCTGCGTAGAAGCAATAAAACGTTTTGAAATGGAAGTGCGTAATCAACATTTATCTAAAGATGTGATTAATAATGCACGTTACTGCTTGTGCGCAATACTCGACGAGTCTGTATTAAATTCAAAATGGAGTTCAATGGAATGGGCTGATGAAAGCTTGTTGTCTACCTTTCATAAAGAAACGTTTGGTGGTGAATATTTTTATACTCTTTTAGATGACTCACTTTCCCAACCAGAAAAAAATGAACAATTTTTAGAGTTACAATATCATTGTTTAAATCTAGGTTTTAAAGGTAAGTATAGGCTAGATACAATCGGCGATAACAAAGTAGAAGAGTATCGTTCGCAGATTTACCATTTATTGAATCAACTCAATGGACCTGTAAATAACAAGCTTTCACCAAATTGGAAACAAAGAGTAGCCGCAGGTGTTGAGCTTAGAAATCAAATACCACTTTGGGTTATTTTTTCAGTTTTAGGGCTAGTGCTATTAGCTGTTTACTTATTTATTAACATGAAATTAAATGATGAAGTTTTTTCAGTGAATGAAAAATTGTCAATAATTCACCCTTTAGCAAATGATCAGACTGTTGATAAAAAAGATCAGCAATTATTAGTTTTAGAGCAGTTATTACAAACTGAAATAAAAATGGGGATTGTTGAAATAAACAAAACTCATGATCGAATCAGAATTACTATAAACAGTGAAAGCTTGTTTAACCAAGGTGACTCAAAATTATTACCATCATTTCAACCTATATTAGAAAAGCTAGCGCTTAGTTTAGAAGGTACAAAAGGACGTATATTAATTACTGGTCATACAGACGATACTCCAATTAGTACAGATAGATATCCATCCAATTGGCACCTTTCTCTTGCTAGAGCTACTCAGGTAGCTAATTCTATGGCAAAAAGCACGAACCTTAGCGGCCGTTTATGGCCTGAAGGAAAAGGCGCTGCAGAGCCAATTGCCAGTAATTCAGATTCAGCTTCTCGGTCATTAAACCGACGAATTGAAATCGATCTATTATTTTAATGAGGCTGAAATGAGTTTCTCACAAAAATTTAAAAAAATGACTTACGCGCTTACATCACGCACTGCAATGCTGATCATTGGATTTATTGCTTTATCATTATTAATTTGGTTTGGCGGCCCTTTAATTGCAGTTGCAGATTATGTGCCTCTAGCGAGTATAGCTTCCCGGCTGCTTACTATTTTATTTGTACTACTAATATTCTCAGTTTCAAAAATATATAGTCTAGTTCAGCAAAGTAAAAGAGACGAAAAAATGGCTGATGAGTTAATTGATAGTGATGACTCAAACAGTAATGAAGTAAATGAAGAAATTACGACTTTAAAAACAAGAATGAATGAAGCTATAGACTTGTTAAAAGACGTAAAACTGTTTAAAGGTAAAAATATTTACCAGTTACCGTGGTATATAATGATTGGGCCACCTGGAGCTGGCAAGACCACCGTAATACATAACTCTGGTCTAGATTATCCTTTGAAGGATAAGCTTGGTGTAGATTTAGTTCATGGTATTGGTGGGACTCGAAACTGTGATTGGTGGTTTACTAATAAAGCTGTATTAATTGATACCGCAGGAAGGTACACGACTCAAAATAGCCATGCAAAACATGACTCTAGAGCGTGGGAAGGCTTTTTAGGCTTACTGAGAAAGTACCGTCCTTTGAGACCAATTAATGGTGTGATGATCAGTATGGGTATCTCAGAGTTGATGAGTCAAACCAAAACTGAGCGAAACTTGCATGCACGTGCAATTAAACAGAGGCTTCAAGAACTTCAAAATCAACTAGGAATGACATTCCCTGTATATGTTATTTTTTCAAAAGTTGATTTAATAGAAGGGTTTAGAGAGTTTTTTGGCGAATTAACAGAAGAAGAATGTGAGCAGGTTTGGGGCGTAACTTTTGAGCTGGATTTGGCAAAAGATACGCAGGTTGAAGCTTTTAATAAAGAGTTTCATTCTTTAATTTCTAAATTAACCGAAATGCTTAATCGTCGACTTATTAACGAGCGTAATCAAGCTATACGAGCTAAGATTTTTGAGTTCCCTAGGCAGCTTAGAGTGTTGCAAGGCGTAGCTGATGGGTTTTTAAAAGAAATTTTTACTCCTAATGCATATGAAGAGTTACCAATGTTCAGGGGCGTATATTTAACAAGTGCGACCCAAGAAGGTACACCATCAAGTTTCTTGAATGATGTTAATGCCGGAAAAACAGATTATATAAACCAATCAAAAAGTTTTTTTATAAAAAATGTTTTGGAAAGCGTTATTTTTCCGGAGCAAAACTTAGCAAGTACTAACAAACACCATGATAAACAAAATAAATGGTTACGTATCGCGAGTATCTCACTTGCTTGTGTTGCTTTGTTTGGCTTTTCAATTTCATGGTATTTTAGTTTTGCTTGGAATAGCAATTTAATTTCTGCAACAGAGGAAGCAGTCACAACATACCAAGAGCTAGATTCAGCTTCATTTGATAGAAATAACTTATTAGTGTTAAACGATAGGCTAAATGCATTAAGAGACTTACCAGCGAGCAATTCAGATTTATTTAATGTGCAAGACTCTCCTTCATTTGGTTTTAACAAACTAAATGAAATTAGAGAATCATCTGTTAATGCATATGACCGTTCGTTGCAAACATATTTAGAACCATTTATAAGTAACACGCTGATTAAAGAGATGGAGGCTCATCCTGAGCATTTAAGTTATTTATATGAAACGTTAAAGTGTTATTTAATGTTATTTCAGCCTGAGTATTTTGATAGCGAAGATATTACTGTTTGGTTTAGTGCTTACTTAGAAAGAAGTTTACCTGGTGATAAGAGCATTCAAACCAGAAATGAATTAATGGGTCACATTACTGCATTATTAGGGAACGGTATAAATCAGAGCGAGATTGATAATCAGGCAGTACGTAATGCGCGTACTGAATTAACTAAACTTCCTATTGCTGAAAGAGCATATCAACGTCTTCAAGCTGACTTTTTAAATAGTAGTATTCCACCATTTAGATTAACTGACATTATTAGTTTTGAAAGTGCGCAAAAATTTACTTTTAGAAATAATGGGGAGTTAACAAGAAGTATTCCTGGCTTATATACATTTAATGGCTTCCACGGCATTTTCAATGTAGAAAAAAGCAAAATGCTTGGTAATTTAATGGCCAGTAGTTGGGTATATGGTGAGGAAGCTTCGGGAACTTATGATATTTCAAAAGATGAAATTGAGAAGAAATTAGAGCAACGTTATTTTCAAGATTATATATATTATTGGCAATCGTTTTTGGATGATTTAAGTCTTAACCAATATAGCTCTCCATCGGAAGGTGTAAATATTACTGATGTATTAGCGGGTTCAGAAGCTCCAATCAAAAACATTATAAGTGCCGTGCAAAAAAATGTTCAGTTAACAAAGCTACCTGTATCTGAAAACCAAAAAGCAGCCGGTAAAGTTGCTGCTAACGCTGCAGAAATAGCAATGCAAACGAAGGCTAATAGAATTAAACGTTTTTTACCTAATGAAGCCCCTAAGTTTGATATTAAATTACCTGGTCATCAAGTAGAAGAAGCATTTGAAGATGTTATTAATATTGATGCACAGCAGTTAGATAATATTCAGAAAAACTTGAGAGAACTGAATATTTATTTAACAAAACTAGATAGAGGCGATCAACTTAAATACTCAATAAAAGATCAAATTAGTGGAAAGAGTAAGCCAAGTTTTATCCGTCAATTAGAGTTTCAGAGCCGTGACTTACCTTACCCGTTTAATAGCTGGTTATTAGATATAAGCCGAGATACGAGTAATATCACAAAAAATAGTGCAAACAGACACTTAAATGAAATTTGGAAAAGTAAAGTTCTACGAGAATACAATGCAGCGATTGTAGGAAGGTACCCATTTTCTCCACAAGCGGATAAAGAAGTTAACATGAAAGACTTTACTCGCTTCTTTGGACCAAATGGAACGATAGACAGCTTTTTCAACAGTTATGTTGCACCTAGTGTAGATATAAGTTCAAGCCCATGGAAATTTGAAAAAGACATTGGTATCAGCAATGAAACACTAAAAATGTTTGAGCATGCTTATCAGATCCAAACTGCATTTTTTGACCGTGGTAGTGATACACCAAGAATTGAATTTGGGTTACGACCACTTGAACTTGACCGTACAGTATCTAGTTTAATGATAGAAATTGATGGGCAGTCTATGACTTATCGTCATGGTCCACTGAAAGTGACTAACTTTATTTGGCCTGGAGCAACGGGGCAGAGCAAAACTCGTGTTGTATTTACCCCTCCTAACGGTGGCCGTTCTATGAATACAACTTACCTTGGAGAGTGGTCACTTTATCGTATGCTAGATGAGCTGAGTGCGACACGAAGTAAAACGCGAGAAGACTTACAACTACATTTTGCACTTATGGGAAATAATGCAAAAGTAGAGTTATTGCCTAAGTCAATTAGACACCCATTTTGGAATACAAGTGTAGAGAAGTTTTCATGTCCGACGCGATTATAAATATTGGTTACCTTGGCAAAGTCCCATGCTTAGGGGATTTTGTACAAGATAATGTTTCTAAAGAGTTTTCTGAACACTGGGAGCAATGGCTACAANAGGATAATTATCTAACTGGCCCTGTATGGCACTTTGCTTTGAGCTCAAATATAGTTGGTGATACTGGAGTGATGGGAACACTTATTCCAAGCATGGATGCCGTTGGCAGGCACTATCCTTTTACTGTATTGAGTAATACAGACCATGCACCGATTGAAGTTCTAAACTCTGGTGTATTTTCTTTAGAGTATGAAGACGCTGTTTTAAAAGTACTAGATGGATCTGTCGATCTTTTTTCTTGGAGAAAAGAGCTCGCAAAAACTATCAAAATGGCTCCTTCTGAAAAGAAACAAGTTAATTTTTTTGACTCTCTAGACAAAAATAAACAAGGTGAAGCATTTGAGTTTTCTGGCACAGAGCTTACCAACACCATTTTGCAAGATGCGATGCATGCCATACTCTACAAAAAGCATGGCGATTATAGCGTTTGGTGGACACATGGGTCATGTAATATAAAGCCGATGGTGGTTATAACTTCCGCCTTGCCACCGGTTAATCAGGTCGCTGCTATGTTAGATGGACGATGGAAACACTGGGAATGGAATTATACACAGGTAAAAAACAGTGATAAGTAATAAATTTAGTACAAGCTATGCTATTACCCATCGAGGTGTTGTTAGGCAATTAAATGAAGATGCTCACGTTGAAATTAATAGTCACAACGTATGGGTTGTTGCTGATGGTATGGGTGGGCATGAGGCCGGAGAAGTCGCTAGTCAATTAGTTGTTGATGTTATCAGGGCTAAAGTTCAGGAACTTGATTTAGTTGATCTTGATGTATCTCACATCGTTAGCGCTATAGAGAACGCTAATAAACAACTAAATAACTATAGTTCGCAATATTTAGATAACAAAACCGCTGGTAGTACCGTGACGGCTCTTTTTATAAAGGGCGGAGTGTACTATGTGATTTGGGTTGGTGATAGTCGGGCTTATTTATTACGTAATGGGAAGTTTGAACAAGTTTCACGCGATCATAGTCAAGTAAATGATTTAATTGATGAGGGAATAATCTCAATCGAAGAGGCAAAAGATCACCCTCTTTCAAATGTAATTACTCGCGCAGTCGGCGTAATGGATGAAGTTAAAGTAGACGTAATTAAAAACGAACTTAAAACAGGTGATATATTTCTTTTATGTTCGGATGGCCTTACAGGTGAATTGTCAGATGACGATATACGCTTATCATTAGAGCCAAGTAGTATTATAGACTCAGGTATGGCTTTAATGCATTCATCGTTAGTTAGAGGCGCTAGAGATAATGTAACATGTATTTTAGTTAAGTATGACGAAACAAAAAACAATCTCCATGGCGAAATACTTAATATACAAGATGAGGCAACCATTCCCTTATTTACAAAATAGGGTCTAGTTAGTTTTTTGTTTTATTAGCACTATTTAAAAGTTTTATGTTTAAAGTATTCATGCCCTAATTGTGTTTATACATTTGTAATAACTAATGTATAAACACAATTGTAACTGGGCTTGTAATTTAATATAAAGAATGTAATATGAAATCCGCTCTGCTTTATTAGAGTTTTATGGATAATTATTAGGACGACGGAATGTTTTTATTAGAAGAATATATCTCCCCTATTTCAGACACAGAGATTGCAGGTATTGATCCTCGCTCAGATGTCTCTCCTACGTCTACTTATTATGCCTTAAAAGATTTACGCAATCAGTTACGAGCTGCTGAACGTAATGCTTTGGTTGACGAGCAAGGTATCTCATCGCTTTCACGCGATTGGTTACCGCTTTTAGAACAATGCAGCGAAGCTATAAAAACTGAAAGCAAAGATATCGAATATTTAGCATGGCTTATAGAAGCCTTGTGTCGTATTCATGGATTTAAGGGTTTAGCATTTGGTTTTAAAGTTGCTTATAGCTTATTAGAAAACCATTTTGAGTCTTTATATCCAACTTTAGATACTGATGATGATATTTCAGATAAAGTTTCAGCGCTAGTTGGTTTAAATGGAACCGCTGGGGAAGGGACTTTAATAATACCGATCAAAAGTATTTACCTAACTGACAGTGTTAGTTTAGATGCTTTTTCTTTTTGGGAATACCAGCAAGGCTATGACATTTCTCGTTTAAACGAGGAAAAAAGAGAGAAAAAAATAGCGCAAGGCTCTGTTGATTTTGAATTAATAGAAAAAAGCGCAGCAGAAACGAGTACTGAATTTTTTCTTTCTCTAAAACAAGATATTGAAGACTCAATCGAGGAGTTTTCGATACTTAGTGATGTTATGGATAAAGTTACAGATCAACCTCAGCCTACTTCTAATATAAAAAAAGCGCTCGAAGTTGCACTTGCAGCAGTTAAACATATAGCAGCTGATAAATTGGAAGCTGCTGAAATTGCTTTAGCAGAAAAAAATGCGGTAGAAGAAGATACTGATACAGGCGGAGATGATAATTCGGTTGAAGTGTTAATCGAAAAATCGAGTAGTAATGAGATTAACTCTAGAGAAAGTGCGATTAAAAAATTAAAAGAAATCGCTACTTTTTTTAGAAAAACAGAACCTCATTCACCAATGTCATACACGATTGAACAAGTAATTCGATGGAGCGAATTGTCGCTACCTGAGTTATTAAATGAATTAATTACAGATAGTGATGCTAGGACTGGGTACTTTAAGTTGTCTGGCATTAAAATCAGCGAAACTGAAACATAAGTAAAAGGAGTTCTCAATGAGTATCCATGATAAATTAAAACGAGTTCGTAAGCCTAGAGTACATATCACTTATGATGTGGAAACTGAAGGTGCAGCGGTTAAAAAAGAATTACCATTTGTTGTTGGTGTGATGGGGGACTTTTCAGGAGATAATGCTGATGCCTTAAAACCACTTAAAGACAGACGATTCATTCAGATAGATCGTGAAAACTTTAATGATGTTTTAAAGCGCATGAGCCCTTCTCTTAATTTATTAGTCGACAATACATTAAATGATGATGGTTCTCAGTTTGACGTTAAACTTAACTTTAAATCAATAGATGACTTTGAGCCGGCAGCAGTTGTAAACCAGGTTGAGCCATTACGTAAGCTAATGGAAACGCGCAACAAGCTTCGCGATTTAATGACAAAAATTGACCGTTCAGAAGAACTTGAAAACGTTTTAGAAGAAGTGCTAAGTAATACTGCAAGTTTAGACTCTATTGCTAAGGAACTTAAATTAGAGGAGACTGAAAAATGAGTACAGAACAATTAAGTACAGAGTTAGAGTCAACTACTGAAGTAAGTTCATCTTTACTAGAGCAAGCCATTGGTGCAACAAAACAGACTGATGCAAGCCGAGCTGAAGAATTACTTAAAACACTGACTGAAGAAGCCTTAAAAGGTACAGTTCAGTGGAACAAAAATATGACTGTGACGTTTAATGAAGCAATTCAATTAATCGATCAAAAAATATCAAAGCAATTAAGCGTTGTTATGCACAGTGAGCAATTTCAGAAGCTTGAAGGCTCATGGCGTGGTTTACATCACCTAGTGATGAACTCAGAAACAAGTGGCACACTTAAAATCCGTGTTTTAAACATGAAGAAAAAAGAGCTTCATAAAGATTTAAGTAAAGCCGTTGAATTTGATCAAAGCCAAACGTTTAAGAAAATATACGAATCTGAATTTGGTACACCTGGTGGCGAACCTTATGGAACTATAGTTGGTGATTTCGAATTCACTAACCACCCAGAAGATGTTGAAGCATTAAGCTTAATGTCTAATGTTGCTGCTGCTGGCTTTTGTCCATTTATTGCAGCATCTTCACCTTCGTTATTTGGTTTCGATAACTGGGAAGAGCTAACTAAACCTCGTGATTTAGAAAAAGTATTTGAATCATTAGAATACACTAAATGGCGCTCGTTTAGAGACAGCGATGATTCTCGTTTCGTATCATTAACAATGCCTCGTTTCTTATCACGCCTTCCATACGGCGCAGCTTCTAAGCCTGTCGAAGAGTTTAACTACGAAGAATTTGAAGTTGAGCCTAAAGATGGTCGTTCAGTAAGTACTGATAATAATGATTATTGTTGGAGTAACGCTGCATACGCAATGGCTACAAATATGACAAAAGCTTTTGCTCAATACGGTTTCTGTACAGCAATTCGTGGTGCTGAAGGCGGTGGTAAAGTTGAAGGTCTTCCTACACATATTTTCACTAGCGATGATGGCGACCCAGATCTAAAATGTCCTACTGAAATTGGTATTACGGATCGTCGTGAAGCTGAGTTAAGCAAACTAGGTTTCTTACCTCTGTGTCACTATAAAAATACTGATTATGCAGTGTTCTTTGGTGGTCAAAGCTGTCAAAAACCACAAATTTATTCTACGCCGGATGCAACAGCTAACGCCGCAATTTCTGCACGCCTACCTTACTTAATGGCAACATCTCGTTTTGCTCATTACCTTAAAGTTATGGCTCGTGACAAAATCGGTAGCTTCATGGAAGCAGAAGATGTTGAATCTTGGTTAAACCGTTGGATTCTATCGTATGTAAATGCGACAGAAGGCGGTGGCCAGGACATCAGAGCACGTTACCCTTTGGCTGATGCAAAAGTATCTGTTAAAGAGATCCCAGGGCAACCTGGTGCTTACAATGCTGTAGCTTGGTTGAAACCATGGCTGCAAATGGAAGAGTTAACTTCTTCTTTACGTCTTGTAGCTAAAATTCCAGAGATTGGTTAATTAACCAATCTTAAGCGTTAAGGATAATGCAGTAGAATGAATCACGAAGAGTTTTCATTTATAAATCAAGACTTCGCTTTTCAACAAAAGTCGCAGTCTCGAATAAGTGATAATGAAGCTTTGCTCGACAGGTTTTTAAATGAAAAAAACCTTGATAAAGCATTATTATTATGGCTTGAAGGCTCTTCTGATTCTCCTATATCTTGGAATAAAGAATCCCTAGGTCCGTATCTACAACGTGTAATCGTAGAACTAGACCAACTCATATCAAATCAATTGAATATCATTATTCATGATAACCGCTTTCAAAAATTAGAAGCCACTTGGCGTAATTTATGGTGGTTGTTACTGCAAAGCGAACAATACGATAAAGAAAATAAAGTTAAAGTTAAGGTGCTTAATTGTGATTGGGCAACATTGTCTAAAGATGTTAACAAAGCGATTGACTTTGACCAGAGCTTGTTTTTTCAAGTACTTTATCAAAGCGAATTTGACAGCGCCGGTGGAGAGCCATTTGGAGTTGTAATAGGTGACTACGAAATAACAAATGCATGTTCTGCAGGAACTGTCTATAACGATATAGATACGATTAAAGAAATATCCAGAACAGCTGCCGCCGCATTTGCCCCATTTATTTGTTCTGCTTCACCTAACTTGTTTGGAGCTGATTACTTTTCTGATTTAGGGTATTACTCAGATCTTTTTAATCACTTTGAACAACCAGAATATGTAAAATGGCAAAGCTTTCGAAAGATGGAAGAGGCTCGGTTTGTTGGCTTTACGTTGCCGCACATATTAGTTAGACCACCATATAGTAATGATGGTAAGCGCCATCAAGATTTTTATTTTAAAGAACAAATTATCGACCCTGAGACCGATATGCTTTGGGGAAATGCCTCATATCAGTTTGTATCAACAATAATAAGAGCTTACTGTGAAAGTGGATGGTTTGGTCATATTCGAGGAATTGAACCAGGAAAAATATCCAAAGGGTTAGTAACAGGGCTTGCTCGCGATAGTTTTGCAAATGATATATATCAAAAAGAGGCTAAGCCTCCTTTAAATTTACTAGTTACAAGTAAGTTTGAAAAACAGTTTTCTGAACTTGGTTTTATTCCAGCTTCATCAGTGACTAACACTGAACATGTTGTTTTTTATAGCAATGCATCAGTGCAAAAAACAAAAAACTATGACTCTAGTGCTGCGAATATTAATGCTCGCTTATCATCAATGCTGCAATATATTTTATGCGTATCGCGTTTTGCCCATTATTTGAAATTATTAGCGCGTGATCGTGTTGGTTCTTACATTTCAGCACAAGCTTGCGAGAGAGATTTACAAGCTTGGATAAATAATTACACAACAGCATCAGATTCAGCTTCAGAGCATATTCGAAGTAAATACCCATTAAGTAACGCAAGAATAAAAGTGAGTGAGAACAAGGCCAACCCAGGTCATTATTTTTCTGTTTTACAGTTACAGCCACACTTTCAATTAGATCAGATGGTCTCTAGTATAAAATTAATTACTGAGCTCAGTCCTCATCATAAAATAAAGGAATAGTAATGAAAAAAATACATAACTTAATTCGTGAGGGGAAACTCACTGATGCACTGTCTTGTTGCGCTACGGAGCTTCAAGATGAACCTCTAAATTTTGATATTAGAAGTGTTTATGCAGAACTACTTTGCATTAATGGCGAACTTGAAAAAGCCGATAAACAATTAGATTTCATGGTTCAAAAGAACCCTGAATTTGCTGTGGGAGCTGTAAATCTTCGCCATTTAATTCGTGCGCAACAATCAAGAGTTGATTTTTACCAAGGTAAAGGCATTCCTAAGTTGTTTCATGATGCAGATGCGTTAGATACTATATTCTTGAGAATGCACGTTGCTCTACTTGAAAATGAAGTTGATGAAGCTGCAAAATTAGCAAAAGAAATGGAAGAATTGAGAGTTCAAGCGTCACAAAGTGGTACTTCAGTAATTAGAGACCTTGATGACAGTTTAGGTCCTTACTTAGAAGTATTAGGGACTAATGGTGAATTTTATTTAGCTAACTTTAATGAAATTGAAACATTAAAAGTTGAGCCTAATGAATCACTACTTGAAAGTATTTGGCTAAGAGTTGAAATTACAATTAAAGATGGTGGTCCCTCTGGTACTGCGCACTTACCACTTGTATACGCTAATTCAAATAGTGAACTAGAAAAGCTAGGTCAAGTATCTGACTGGGAAGAATTACAAGATGAATTTATTATTGGTAAAGGAATGAAAATGTTATTCGTTGATGACGAAGCAATTACAATCCCGAACTTAAAAATAAACGTTTTAGAAACAGCATAGTCTGATTTGATTAATTATGATTGAGCATAAACAACAGCTTCAAGCATCTATTTTAGACAGGCTCATTGATGATGAGCCTGACTTTCAAGATGCACCTTCTCGTACAGAGGGAATAACAATTAGTGAACTGAGGAAAAATGTACGAAGAGATATTGAAGCACTGCTTAATGCTCGGATTCAATGGCATACATGGCCATCACAATACGACGAGTTAGCAACGTCTTGCTTGTCGTATGGTTTGCCAGATTTTTCTAGTATGTCAGTGAGCTCTCATGAAGGGCGGACTTTGTTGTGTGAAACAGTTAGAAATACAATTTTAAAGTTTGAACCTAGGTTTCTTGAGGTCGAAGTATTTACTGACGACGAAGTCCCCATTAATCGCGTACTAAACCTTAGAATAAACGCACTTTTATACGCAGACCCTGAGCCTGAATTTATTAGTTTTGACTCTGAAGTTGAACCCGTTAATTTGGGTATGAAAATTATTGAGGCATCTTTATGAACGATGAATTATTAAAATATTATAATCGTGAATTAGCATTTGTGCGTCATCTAGGTAAAGATTTTGCCGATAAATATCCAAAGGTAGCTGGGCGCTTAAAGCTTAGTGAAGATCATATTGAAGACC
The DNA here is from genome assembly GCF_000498075.1 of Pseudoalteromonas sp. TAB23. Lineage (NCBI taxonomy): Bacteria > Pseudomonadati > Pseudomonadota > Gammaproteobacteria > Alteromonadales > Pseudoalteromonadaceae > Pseudoalteromonas > Pseudoalteromonas sp. TAB23. Next base: position 44,139 of record NZ_AUTP01000121.1, on the reverse strand, counting down.
CTCATGTATCAAGATTAATTGAATCATTCGCTTTTTTGACAGCAAACATCAGGCAAAAATTAGATGACAGTTTTCCAGAGCTAACAGATGCTTTACTAGGACAAATGCTGCCTGATTATCAAGCTCCAATTCCTTCAATGTCGATTGTTAAGCTAGAAGCTGAAAACCTATCTACTACGGGGATAGTTATTCCCAGAGCCAGTGAAGTAGAAACTAACGTTGAGTCAATGAAGCAGTGTAAATTTCAGACGTGTTATGAAACATATTTATGGCCTGTAGAAATCACAAGTGCTCAATTTGATAACAGCCCATTTGTGGCGCCAAAACCAAGGTGGCATGAAAAAGCTAAATCAATATTTAAACTTGAGCTAACAGGGGAGTACAAAGGTGTATCTCTTGCTGAAACAGGGCTGGAAAAATTACGCATTTTTATTAATGGTCAATGGCATCATACTTTAAAAGTTTACGAGCTTTTATTTAAGCATTGTATCGGAATTGCTATTGATAACGGTGAAGAAGGGATTAAATACTTATCCAAAAATCAACTTAAAGCCGTTGGTTTTGATGTGAATGAAGCTGTTGTCCCTTACTCTAAGCGTTCGTCTGCGGGTTATCGCTTATTGGTTGAAAATTTTACTTTCCCAGAAAAATTCAGGTTTTTTGAATTAGACGGAATTAAATCCTCACTACCAAAAAAATCGAATCAATGTACCTTATATTTTTATCTAGATACTGAATCTGCAGAGCTTGAAAAGCAGGTTGATAAGAGCATGTTTTTACTCGGCTGTACGCCAATTATTAACATGTTCGAGCAAGAGTTAGAGCCAATACGTCCAGAAATAAGTGAATACGAGTATAAATTAACACCGCGCTACATGGACTCAGAAATTTCAGAGGTTATCGGTCTTTCAGAAGTTATCGCTTTTGACCATAAAGGTAACAAGCAGGTCGTATCGCCTTTTTACGGGCAAACACACCCTAAATATCACGGACACGATGATTTATTTTGGCATATTCGCAGAGAAACGGCGTCATGGGCAGGCGGCTATGTTGAGTCGGGCACAGAAACATTTTTGTCACTTGTTGATGCTACGTTTGAGAATAGCGCAATGGCTTACGGAGAAGGCAATACAGTTTTAACCGTACGTGCAAATTGTAGCAACAGAAACTTACCAGCCAGTATGCCTTTTGGTGATGACGAGTTGGGCTTACTGATGCCTGAACGTGGTGATGTAATTAAAAAAATACGGTGTTTAATTCCATTTACTCATGCCGTTAGACCTATATTAGCTGATGCAACCCGGTGGCAATTAGTGAATCATTTAACACTAGATGCTTTTAGTGGTGATGACGCGTGTAAAAAGTTGAAGGAAGTACTTCGACTATATGATTTTAGAGCATCACCACAAACTAAGGGCATGATTGATAACATATATAGGGTTTTAATTAAACCATCAACAGCAAGAGTGGTACAAAGTGGCAGAGTAAGTTTTGCAACAGGAAGCGATATTGAAATAACGTTTGCTAATGATGATTTTTCTGGCAGTGGTATGTTTTTCTTCGCGACTATACTTGATCATTTCTTCGCACAGTTTTCTGCAATTAATAGCTTTACTCGTGTGAGCTTGAGACTGAAAGAACAAGAGGAATTATATTATCAATGGCCAGCTAGAGTAGGCGATAGTCCTCTTTTATGATTAAGCATATTATTTCTCAAGCATCACAAATAGATTTTTACAAGGCTGTTTTTATAATAGAAAACCAGCTTAAAAAGCATGGCTTAGAACATAGACATGTTGGTTACGATAGCAATCCAAAGCAGGAGCTTATTAGGTTTACTGCAACACAAAAATTTGGCTACCCAGGTAATGCAATTACCAAGTTAGAAGAGACAAGTTTTGAAGATGGATTACATAAAGTAAACATGCAGGTCTCATTTATGGGATTAACGGGATGCTCAGGCGCTTTACCTCAGTTTTATAGCGAACTAGTAATGCAGCGACTTCGCTACAAAGACACAACGATGCGTGACTTTTATGACATGTTTAATCATCGTCTAATTTCGTTGTATTACAGAGCGTGGAAAAAGTATAAGCCATCTCTTAATCATGTAAATAAAGATAAAAACAAAGACCCCTATACACAAATACTAGGGCTTTTAAGCGGTGGCTATAACGAACACCAACTTCACTTTTCGGGCTTGTATAGTCGTAAAATAAGAAATGCCTCTGATTTAAAAAGTATTTTATCTTCTTATTTAGGCTGTGACGTAACGATTAAGCAAATGATTGGTCAATGGCACGATCTCAATCCACAAGAACAAACACGCTTGGCAAGTCAGACTCTTTATGAAGGGCAACATGCATGCCTAGGTGTTGATACTGTTATTGGAAATAAAGTCTGGGATATTTCGTCAAATATAGAGGTTCACATTTCTTCAAATGATCCGAGCAAAGCCAGAGCATTGTTACCAAAAGGAACATTGTTCGAATTAACAAATAAAATAATTAAAGATTATGTAGGAAATGCAGTTCAATTTCGTTTAGTGATTGAATCTAACTTTGACGAGCTAGAAGCTGCAACACTATCTAAGAATGATTGCCAACTTGGCGCAAATAGCTTTTTAGGCGCCCGTAAAAATACATTAAACACTAACCCTACTAAGTTATCGTTTAAAGGATAATTAAAATTAAAAGGAACAGCGTATGTCTTCGATGACACTGAATAAATTAGTTGAAAAATTGAGTCCTGATTGTAGAAAAAGTCTAGAAGCGGCTGTTGCAATTTGTAATAGCAGAAGTCATTTTACAGTTGAATTAGAGCATTGGTTGCTTGCTATGATTGAACAAAAACTTGATGACGTTAGGCTTATATTTGGATCATTCGATATAGATATCGACAAAGTTCAACAAGATCTGAATCACTCACTAGAGTCTTTAAAAACCGGCAGTGAATCTTCACCTAGTTTATCAGTTCACGTGACTAGCTTATTAAAGCAATCATGGTTGAGCACAAGTATTGAATTTACTGACAATCAAATCCGTAGTGCGTACGTTATTTATACACTAACTAAAGATGATACGCTCTCTAGTTTAGTAACTCGTTGTAGTAAGCTTTTTAATAAAATAGAACCAGGGCAGTTATTACATGCTTGGCCTGAAATTGTCGCCCAGTCAGAAGAGCGAAATCAATCGGTCCAAGGTGCAACAACGCAAACAAGTTTAAATTCTAAAACGCCGAGTCTAGATCAATTTACTGTCGATTTAACAGCGCAAGCACTCGCTGGCAAAATAGACCCTATCCTTGGGCGAGACTTTGAAATTCGCCAGATGGTCGATATTTTAACAAGACGCCGTCAAAATAATCCAATACTTACAGGTGAAGCGGGTGTTGGTAAAACAGCTGTTGTAGAAGGTTTGGCACTTAGAATCGCTCAAAAAGATGTGCCAGCTGTGCTTCAGAATGTAAAAATTCATAGCCTCGACTTAGCTTTATTACAAGCTGGTGCAGGTATGAAAGGCGAGTTTGAAAACCGCTTAAAATCTTTAATTAATGAAGTTAAAAACGCAGTTGACCCAGTGATTTTGTTTATTGATGAAGCGCATACCATGATTGGTAGTGGTGGTGCGGCTGGTCAAAACGACGCGGCTAACTTATTAAAGCCAGCTTTAGCGCGTGGCGAATTACGAACAATTGCAGCTACAACATGGGCTGAATATAAAAAGTTTTTTGAAAAGGATGCCGCGTTAACGCGTCGCTTCCAAGTTGTTAAGGTTGAAGAGCCAACACCAGAAAAAGCGGTAGCAATGTTGCGTGGGCTAGTTCCAGTAATGGAGCGTCACCATAAAGTATTTATTTCTGAGCAAGCACTAGAGAGTGCCGTTCACTTATCGCATCGCTATATAACAGCAAGGCAGTTACCAGATAAAGCAGTCGCTTTGCTTGATACAGCCTGTGCACGTGTTGCAATGAGTCAAGCATCTACGCCAAGTACGATTGAACAACTAGTTAACCGTTTGAGCGAGATAGAAACTCAAGTGTTGATGTTAAAGCGTGAACAGAAAACAGGATTAGATCACTCAGAACAGCTAGACTTTTTAAAAGTAGAGTTAGTGGATATTGAGAAGCAACTACAGCCGCTAAATGAGCAGTTTATCGTAGAAAAAGAAATTGTTACCGAATTAAATAAAGCGCTTGAGTCTATTAATTCTCAAAGTGACGACTCATCAACTGAAATGCTAGAAAAATTAAAGGAGAGTAAACAGAAGCTAGCTTCTTTTGAGCACAATATGGTGCATTGGCAGGTTGATGAAGAGTTAATTGCACAAGTAATTTCGGATTGGACAGGTATACCTGTAGGTAAAATGCATGAAGATGAAATTCATGGCATTTTAAATCTAGCAAATCAAATGAAGCAGCGTGTAGTAGGGCAAGATCATGCACTGGACTTAATTGCTAAGGTTGTACAAACGTCTCGTGCTCAATTAGCTGATGAAAGCCGTCCAAACGGTATATTTATGCTTGCCGGACCTAGTGGTGTCGGTAAAACTGAAACAGCACTTTCACTAGCTCAAGAAGTTTATGGAAGCGAAGATAACGTAACAATTATTAACATGTCGGAGTTTAAAGAAGAGCATAAAGTTTCTTTATTACTTGGCTCGCCTCCAGGTTACGTAGGTTATGGTGAAGGCGGGATTTTAACCGAAGCCGTAAGAAGGAAACCTTATAGTGTTGTACTTCTAGATGAAATGGAAAAAGCACATCCTGGCGTTCAAGATATTTTTTACCAAGTGTTTGATAAAGGTACAATAAAAGATGGTGAAGGCCGAGACATCGATTTTAAAAACACAATAATTATTATGACCTCGAACGTGGGTACCGATACCACTATGAGCCTATTTGAAGATGAAGAAAGTAAGCCAAGTATTAAAGGTTTATTAAAAGCATTACAAGATGACTTGTTAGGATCATTTAAACCTGCATTTTTAGGGCGAATAAACGTAATACCTTACATCCCATTAAGTGATGATATTCTGACACAAATTGCTGCTCTTCAAATAAATAAAATAATTAAGCGTGTTAAAAAGCATTATGATGCAGAGCTTACTTATAAAGATGACGTGATTGAGTATATTATTGCTAACTGTCACAATGCAGGTTCTGGTGCACGTAATATACATACTATATTGCAAAATAAAGTATTGCCTTTATTATCAGAAGTATTGTTATCGAGTGTTGTAGAAGGTAATAAAGTTAATAGTATATCGTTATTAGTTAAAGATAATGAATTTGAAGTTGAGCTAAATTAAAGTTTATTAAAATATAACCAAGTTATAGGTTGTTTCTTTAGTTTTAGGGCATTATAATTTTGTCGTCTTAGGTAACTACATGGAATTTTTGAGACATTGTCTTCATCTAGGGAAAGGAGTTCTGAAGACCTTTTCATTGCTGTTTTAAAGATAATGATTTCAAAGGAATTTTGGGAAACCAAAGTAAATAATCCAGTATTAATGGATAACATTGTTTAATTAAAAGGAGCATTATCAAATGCAAGCAAATACATATTTAAAATACGGTTCAATCAAAGGCGAAACTACAGCTGAGTCATTCAAAGATTTAATCACAGTATTATCTCTTGATTGGAATATTAGCCGTGAAATTAGCTCAGCGACTGGTACAGCAATGGACCGTGAATCTAGCTCAACTCGTTTAGGCGACGTAACAATTACTAAACTTCAAGATAAAGCATCTCCGGATCTTTTCAAAGAAGCTACAATTGGTAAGGGTTTACCTGCTATTTTCCATATCACTAAACAAGGTGATAAAGTTGAAGAAATCATGAAAATCGAACTAACAGATGCAATGATTTCTAGCTACTCTGTATCAGTACAGAACGATCGTCCAATCGAAACAATCACTATCAGCTACACAGAAATGATGATGACTGTTACTCCTACAGACGACAAAAATAACATTACTGCTCCACTTGTATACGGTTACAGCGGTGTTAAAGGTCAACAAATGTAATATTTGTTGCCTAATAGTAGCTCTGGGCATTGCTCAGAGCTTTTTTTGATCTTTAGGACAGGAAAAGCAAGGAATGCAAAAAGCAACACAAGACAAAAACGTAATTCAAATTAGCACCCCTGCTGGTAAAGATGCCCTCTATTTAACTCGTTTTGTTGCCCAAGAGGCAATGTCAGATCTATTTGTAATGTCTGCCAATATGTACACTATTGGAAAGCAAATAGCGCATGAAGATTTAGTTGGTAAACCTGTATCTATTAAAGTAAGAAATGCAGAAGGCAGTGGTGAGCGTTATTATCACGGTATTGTTAGTCATTTGGTTTCAAATGGTAGTCGTACAGCTGATGTTGACGAGCAAAAAAATTATATAGATTATCAAGCGACTATTGTTCCTTTCGCAGCGTCTATGCGAAATCGTAAAAATAGCCGCATTTTTCAAAAGAAAACAATTAAAGATATTTTTGCTGACTTATTTGGCCAACATAACGTTGCCTTTTCAGATAAAACGAGCAAAACCTACCCTAAATATGAATATTGTGTTCAATATCAAGAATCTGATTTTGATTTTATTCAACGCTTACTTCAGCACGAAGGTATTTTTTACTTTTTTGATCACACAAAAAGTAACCATACATTAGTTTTAGCTGACGATATTACAGCTTACGAAGTGTGTGGCGAGGCGAAAGTAGTTTATTCAACAGGTCACCTTAGTGAATCGCATGTGTCGCGCTGGCAAGGTGGTTTAAGCATAGCGCCAGGCAGCTTTAAACGTGTAGGTTATGACTTTAAACAGCCATCAAGATATCCTGACGGCGAACAAGCAAACCCTGAATTGCCAACTCAATCAGTATCTGAAATATTTGAATACACTGGTGAATCTGAATGCCACCCTCGTGCAGCAAGTATGGCGTCGGTGCAATTGGAATCGCTTCAAAGAGATATGAAGTTATCTAGTGGTAAAAGCGATTGTCGTTCATTTACCGTTGGTAAACTATTTGCTTTTAAAAAGCATGAAGACCCAAGGCTTGAAGGTAAAACATTTGTTATTACGTCAATGATGACATCAATAACAGTACCAAATCAGTCTGGCGCCCAACAAGGCTCCGCAGAAGAAGTTTACTCAAATCACTTTGAATGTGTACCAAAAGAAATACCTTACAGAGCACAAATTAATAAGAAAAAGCCTGTAATAAATGGTGTGCAAACTGCAATAGTAACCGGTGATAGCGCCGACGAAATAATGATAGATCAATTTGGCCGTGTAAAAGTTCAATTTGATTGGGACAGAGAAGGTAAAAAAGATTCAAAGAGTTCATGTTGGATTCGAGTATCACAAAACTGGGCCGGGAAAAAATGGGGCGCATTTTTCTTTCCCCGAGTAGGTCAAGAAGTATTAGTTGATTTTATAAATGGTGATCCAGATCAGCCTATTATTAGTGGTGCAATTTATAACGCTGATTTAATGCCTCCATATGCATTGCCTGCAGAGAAAACGCAAAGCGGTATTAAAACGCGTTCAACTAAAGAAGGTGGCGCAGATAACTTTAACGAGCTTCGGTTTGAAGACAAAAAAGGCAGTGAGCTTGTATATATACAGGCCGAAAAAGATAAACAGCTTTATGTCAAAAATGATCAAAATGACAAAACCGATCACGATCATAATATTGAAATAGGTAATGACCGTAAAGCAGAAATTGCTAATAATGATAGTCTAAAAGTAGCTAAAAACCGTCTTGCTGATATTGGTGAAGGCGATACGTTAAAAGTAGGCAAAACTTTAAATATAGAAGCAGGCGACGAAATTGTTATTAAAACAGGCTCAGCACAAATTAAAATGAGTAGCAGTGGCAATATAACTATCGAAGGCACTAATATAGACATTAAAGGTAGTAATATAAAAGTTGATGGCAGTGCTATTACTTTATCTGCTGGTGTAATTAAATTAAATTAGTGTAATTATGGAAATAATAAGTAGTTTTCAAAGTGGTCTTAGGAATGGCATAAATAACAACGGGCACGTTGTATACTGTCGTTATGGCTTGCCTCATTTAATATGTTTACCAATTAACAAGCCAAATGATCCATTGCTAAATCCTGCATTAAATCATTTAAAGGCGATGGATGGCTATTACGCTCAACAGTTTTTTATATACTTGCATACATCATTAAACAGTGAAAATGTTACTTCAGTATTATATCAATATGCAATGCAAAGTATGGTGGCGCTTTCAGATTATACTAAGAGTGAATTAATTGAAGAGTTATCGCTTTTAGTAAAACAAAGTAAATTATTAATCATCCCATTATACGAATAGCATTAATCAAATATAACTAGACAAGGAGTCTAAATGGGTAAGCCCGCAGCTACAATTGGTCACATGCATGTGTGTCCTAAAACAACAGGTACTGTGCCTCATGTTGGCGGCCCTATTGTTTTAGGCTCGACCAATGTATTGATAGGAAGTATGCCAGCAGCGCGTAAAGGCGATATGATGGTATGTATAGGGCCACCTGACAGTATTAAAACAGGCTCTGGCTCAGTTAAAATTAATGGTAAACCAGCAGCAAGAATGGGAGATGATAGCTCTCATGGCGGAAAAATTGTTGTTGGAAATCCTACCGTTTTGATCGGTGGCTAATTTGCTGTTTAACTATATAAGTAATCACCAAGATCAATTACTCATTATTAGTAATGCTCAACTTTGTCCGTTTACTTCTGTAGGGTATGTTAAATCGTTAAAAAAAAGGCTGTTAGAATCATCTTGGTTAAAGGCTAAACGTAATAATTTAAGCCATGAATTTATAATACCGACTTTAGAGCAGCTTATTGACTTTGTTCAAGACGGCTACAGTGAAAATGTTATTGCGCAAGGTTGTGTTGAAATAATGGCAAACCTACCGAAAAACGTAAATATTAATTTTATCAATGGCTTACTTGATGAACCAAAATTAAGCGTATTAGCAAAATCTACCATATGTAAGGTTTTACTTCAGCAACATAGCCTTAATTTAATACCTCTAATTGATATAACTATTTTACTTTTAGCGCACACCCCCAAAGCTAAAGTATCAAAACAGGCACTCGATTCTATAAAGAATATTTTAGTTGTAACCAGTAAATCTGATACAAAAAAACTAATCGATATTTTTGATAACCTTAACCAATGTGAGCTTGTTAACTCACCGTTAATGTCACTTTTTTTATTATCTCTTAGTTCTGAACAAGTTAACGCCGTCAGTAATCATGCAAGCAATATGTTATGTGTAGATGGCACTTTACAAGTGCTACTGCAAAGTGGTTTTGTAAAATTTATACTGCTTGCTAATACAGCTTTGCATACAGTAGAAAAGCCAGAGCAAATAGTTGTGCTAATGAAACGTACTTTAGGTGAAAAGTTAGACTTACTTGTAAAATTTGAAATACAAATGCAAGCTTGTAGCGGTGATCTACAAGCATTCACAGCTTTTCAGCAACAATTGCAGCTTAACTGGCCAGCTTACGAAAATGAATTATCTTCAAAAAGGTTACTCGCTGGTAAAGCATTGAATGAACATTTAAATGCGATACAAATGTCTGCTATGGATTCATACAGCCAAGCAGTTTTTAACTTATACACATATAATCAATATGTTAAAGCTAAAAGAGTAAACGTTGGAGCACCGGTATGAACGCTTTTAGTTTAATGCTTGATTACTTTTCGTTTCCAACAGCTCAAAGTGTTGACGATTTATTATATGGTGACGAAACAAGTAGCTTGAGTGAAGTTAATTGGCAATCTTGGGAAGTGTGTATTTACGATTGTATCGTTAAATCAAAAGAGTTGATGGGCCAAGTAAAAAATTTAAATGCCCCCTTAATTTGGCTTTTACCTGCGTTGTCGTATCAGAGTGAGCTTAAACAGGTGCTCCAAAGCAGTTTACAGCAATTATATCCAGAGCATGCTCAACACTTTTTGTTTTATGGTGCGTCTAGTGTGCACTTTGCTGTTGGTTTGGCTAAAAAAAATGAATGGGTAAAAGTGAATGTAATTGCGATAGATACAATCTATAAAGCGAATAAGCAAGGGCAATATAGTTACCAGGGTATTGGTGGAGCAGTTACAACCCTTGAACAGCAAACAACAGGTTGGTCGCAAATAAGCAATGAAATAGTGCCCTCGGTAGACTTTATTAAACATAATCAATTAAATGGTATGTTTACTCGGTTAGCTGATCAAAGCCAGCAGCTCATTGATATTATCTTCGCCCCAGGAAACGGTGTTAACCCAGAAAGTGAAGTATGGTTAAACGAGTTACAATTGCTCAGTAATTTAATTAATGATCATACACAATATGAGCTACCTTGCTACAAACTAGGTCAAATAGGTGCACTTGAAGGGTTAGTGGTATTGTATCAATTAACAACCAGCCCCACTATCGAAAGTCATTGCAAAAATGCATTGATAATTTCGCAAGAACAAGCAAAGCACCAAGGGGCTGCATCATACTTATGGATAAGTGAGGAAGTACACAACTAATGCAAAGTAATCCAGTTGTTTTACAAGGAACAAGTTACTCAATTTGCCTGACTGCTGGTGCTGCAAAGGCGCCTTCAGGTTATGAAGCTGTTGTAACTAATAATACAGTAAGTGCAAGTAATTTAGTCGATCAGATAAGTGAAACGCTTACAAACGATCCCTCTAAACGTCTTGATGCTATTAAATTACTTATAAGTATAGGTGCTGATGCAACAAAAGCTGACGGACAACGTAAAACTGCTAATTCACTTATAGTCGCGATTGCTGCTGGTTCTATCAAATGTTTCCGTGAAAAAGTTAAGTCTTCAATTCAAGTTAATGATAACACTAACAGTGGGGCTGGAAATAAAAAATCAAACAATAAAAATAACGCTACAGCCTCAGGTAAAAATGCCTCTCAAGCGCCCGCTAAAAATACTGGTGGTGCAAGTAATAGCACAGCAAGTGAAGAATCAATTACAAATCAAGAGTGCCGCTCAGATCCGGTTTCGATGCTGTCGGGCGAAGAAATCCTCCCGCTTATCGACTTTACCCTAGCAGGCAGTCGCCAATTAGCGTGGCGACGTTTGTATCGCTCATCTCATGCTGATGTGTGCACAACAATGGGTAATGGATGGCGCCACGATTTTATGGCAAGCCTTAGTGAGCATTACTTGCCGCCGCCAAAAGTGGGCCCTAAGCAAAAAGGGACTTACTGGTTAGAGTACCAAGACGAGCATGGTGCTAAACATAAATTTGAAAAGGTAAAACCTGGCCAATCGAGCTATCAGTTAAGTAGTAACCTTGCGCTACATTACCAAACAAATGGTAAGCAAGTACTTGTAACGCCAGACGATCAACACCTTACCTTTAAACCTGGCGAAAGCGCATGGTTGCTTGAAAAAATAATTAACGAAAAAGGCCAAAGCATCGCGTTTTATTACGATGCAAAAGAGCGCCTACACCGTATAGAAGTAAACAAAGTACGTGGCTGTATTATTAGCTACAACGCGCAAGGTTTATTAAGCAAAATAGCAGCGTACCACACTGACAAAAATAACAAACAGCAAATACTTTCGCCATTGCTTGCAAGCTACGAGTATGATGAAAACAAAAACCTTGTTCAGTCAACTAATCAGCAAAACGAAACTGAGCGCTACGCCTACAACGCCGCTAATTTATTAACAAAGCGTACCCGAGCCAGTGGCTTTAGCCATCATTTTGAGTGGGATAGCTATTCACCGAGTGCTAAATGTATAAAGCAGTGGGGCGATAACAACACCTATACTTACCAGTTTGAATATAACTCAGGGGCTGGTGAAACAACCTGTATAGACTCTCGCGGCCACAAAGAGCACTTTGTACATAACGCACAAGGTAAACTGGTAAAACACACCGACCCTAATGGCAATGTGTGGCAATATACATACAATACGCAAGGCCAAAAGCTCAGTGAAATAAAGCCCGATAACAGCACAACGCGCTATAGCTACACACCTTATGGCCAATTAGAAACACTAACGCAGCCAGATGGTAGCCAAACCCATTTTGCCTACAACCAACTTGGGCAACGTGTATTAACTACCTTACCTGATGGCCAAACCATTACGCGTAAATACAGTGTGGCTGGCTTATTACAAAGCGAAACCTTTGGCGATGGCCGCACTACGTTATACAGCTACGATAAGCTCGGCCAGTTAACCCAGCATATAAATAAAAACGGCCAAATCACTAAGTTTATTTGGAACGAGCAAGGCGAGCTGTTAGCCAAACACCACAACGATGAGCTAATACGTTACAGCTACGACAGCCTAGGCCGCGTAAATGCCACACTTAATAACGCAGGCTTACTCACTCAATATAAATACAATGAGCACGGCCAGCTTACACAAACAATTGCCTTTGATGAAAAAGAGCCTGAAAATAAACAGTATCAATACTTTAGCTACGACGAAGCAGGGCGATTAATTAGCTCGCAAAACAGCAAAGGCGATACCACAGAGCAACACTTTGAAGGGCTAAGCCAACCGCATTGTGTTATTCAGCCCGATGGCAGCGCACTGCATTTAACATACGACAAAGAGCGAAACTTAACAGCCATTGAGCGAAGCGATGGCCACGTATACCGTATAAGTTACGACGCTAACGAAAACCCAACACAAATAACCGGGTTTGATGGCACGCTACAGCAATATAAATACGATGCCTGTAACCGCTTAGCCTCAGTAACACAAAGCAACAAACGCCACGTAAAAATAGAGCGCGATAGTCTTGGCCGTGTAACTGCACAGCATGCAAGCCTTGCAAGCGACTCAAGTATTGTTAATAACGCCAATTATTACCGCTACACAAAGCAAGGTAAAATAGCGCGTGCACATAATGCGCAATCAACACTTAAGCAGCAGTTTGATAAAGGCGGGCGATTATTGTGTGCTGAGCAAGTACATAATCAGCAACAAGCGCATACCTTAAAATACAGCTACGACGAATACGGTAGAAGGCAAACCCTGACACTGCCAGATTCAACCACCCTTAAATACAGCTACAACCAGTTTGGCCAGCTAAGCGGTATTAACTTATTGCAAACCAACAGCAAAGAGGTTGAGCTCGCAAAGCCGCTTGTAACATTAAGCTACGACAGCCAAGGTAATATTAAAACCCAGCAGTTTGGAAACAGTATTACCCTTACTCAACAGTTTGATGTATTTAACCGTTTAACGCAGCAGCAGCTTACACATCCAGCGCAAGCATTATTTGATACTTGTACGTACAACTACGACAGCGTAAACCAGCTAATTGCCCGTAAAAACGAAGGCGTAAGCAGCCAAAACATCAATTTTGAATACAACAGCCTCGGACAGTTAATACAACAAACTTTAGCAAGCTCACGTGCTGATACAACTACGCATTATAAGTGGGATAGCTTTGGTAACCCGCAAAGCCAGGCTGTTCAATCAAACACAAGCGATGCAGACACTAGCGGTACAGAAGCTAGCGATACAGCTAACGGCAACCAAGTTGCAAAACATAAGGCTGCCGATGATGAGCATACAGCCAGCTCTACTTTTGATTTAACACACGCCACGCATAGCGAATACAGCGAGTTAGCGCCAAATAGTAGTGAAAGTAGTAGTGAAAATATTAGCAACGCTGACTCAGTAATAAACAATGAAGGCACTAACAACACCATAATAAACAGTGCCACCGAGGCCGACCGCCTAACACAATTTGGCGACAGCGACTTTTACTACGACGAGTTTGGTAATCAAATACGCGAAACCGGCAAAGGCATAAAAACCCGCCGTGAATACAACGCGTTTAATCAGCTAAGTTGCTTTAATAACAACGGTACGCTTACTCAATACGATTACGACCCATTAGGTCGCCGAATTGCCAAGCACACCGAGCAGGGCAAAATTGACTACATTTGGGATAACGACCAGTTAATCGGCGAATGCCAGCACGGTGCATATACTTGGTATATCAACCTGCCAAATCAATTTCATCCAGTAGCACTGATTAAAAAAGGTGAGGTGTATTACTACCACCTAGACCAACTTAATACCCCACGTTTTGTTACCAACAACAAAGCAGAAGTCGTGTGGGAAAACCAAGCCGATGTGTATGGTTATGAAGAGCTAAAAGCCGAGTCTAACTTTGATAAAGAAAACACCTTCACTCAGCCAATCCGCTTTCAGGGGCAATATTTAGACGAGGAAAGCGGCTTGCATTACAACCGTTATCGCTACTACAGCCCCAAACAACAGCGCTTTATAAATCAGGATCCGATTGGTTTAGTGGGTGGTATAAACCACTATCAATATGCGCCAAATCCTGTTAACTGGGTGGACCCGTTTGGGTTGAGTTGTAAGGAAGGGACTGCCACAATTATAAAAATTGGGCATGGTAAAAACATGCATTTTGCGATTCAAGTTAAAACAAAATTCGATACCACTAAAACTCATCAGCATGGTGGCATTGAAGAGGATGGCACAAGAACTAATACACTTATCATCGGTTTCGATGAGGAAGACTTTGCAGGGCAATCGATTGAAAAAACGACTATTAGATTACCAAATGCTTTAGCAGCAAGTGACTTACAAAGGCAGCTACTTAGAGAAGGCGACATGGCGCTCGATAGAGCTGATTGGAATCCAGAGAATTTGGACACACCATTATATGATCCTGTTAATCAAAGTTGTTTAACGCATGTATTTGATGTGTTGAAAGCTGGAGGTATTGAGAACGTTCCTGATAACTCTGACATTGAAGATCGAAAAGTTCTGTTATTTACAAAAAAACTAATGAAAGGGAAAATTGGACCACCTGAAAAAAAGGTGCCTGAAAAAACAACACTTGAAAAGCATGTAGAAGCAGTTGCTGATTATAAAAAGCGTTACGAAGATCGACTGGCTGAATCGATAGATAAAGGTGATTCTAAGAGAAGGCAAGGTGCTTTTAAAGCCAAGATTACAGAGGCTAAAGGTGAACTCGGTGCTTCCATGTATATGGAAAAAGAGTTTTCAGACCCTCCACCTCCAGCAAAAATGGAAATGGGCTTTGGACCAGGTCCAGGAGTCGATCAGGTCTGGGCTAAACGAGACGAAAACAACAAAGTCATTGAGTACTTTGTTGTTGAAGCTAAAGGCCCTGGTGCTAAATTGTTAACTGGTGCAAAAAAAGGCGACCAGATGACGAATAAATGGGTTAAAAATAGCTTGAAATCGATGAGTAAATCTAAAAAATACGAAGGTAAGAATAAATTAGGTAAAGATCTTTTGAAAGCTATAAAACTAAAGAAACCAAAAGTTACCAAACTAGTTATTGAAGCTGAAGAGGTCGACGGTAGAATTGTTGGCGGTGTATCACAGTCTCTTCCTAAGGAAAAAAAGAATGTTAAAACTTAATAATTATGATTTCGAATTTGAAGAACTTTTTGAAGATTCACCTATGGTAATAGAGGTCAGGCTTGCTGATATTAACGATCCGTTAGCTTCTCAAGAAGATAAAGAAGAAGCAGCACAAATACTTTCTGAAGAGTACCAAGAGTTGGCATATGCACACTACGTTTTAGAAGATTATGAAGAAGCTAAGTGTTATTTAAAAAAAGCAGCGCCATTCGCGTATTTAACAGGCTTTGATCCTGAATTAAAAGGACACAACAATGAGTGGACAATTCAAGGTGAGTTAAATGTTGCTTTGTTGTTTGGTGATGAATCAATAATAAGCAAATTACGTGAACATGCAGATGGCTTTACAACCAGCAGCGTGACTAAGAAAGCTATTTTTTTATATGATCATCTATTAATTAAAATAGGCACAGGTCAAGTACTGCCGGAAGAAGAAATTGAAAATGCGCTTACTGAGGCTAAATCAACTAAAGATAAAGATGTACAACAATACATTGTTCCTCTTATTGAGGCCATTAAAGGTCTTACCATTGGCGATGATTTATTATGGCAATCAAGCATTGACAAAGTCATTGCGTGGCACGTTGATGAGTGTAAATACGGTGACTTCAAAGAAGATGGAAATGCGGTCATGTCATTAAATGCGCTTAGTATGGCTAAATTGGGTAAAGATATGCATGGCTGGCAGTGTAAAACTGATTCACTTTATTTACCATTATATTTAATTAATGATTAAATCTGTCACCACTAATTTTAAGAGGTAATGATGAGTAGTGTAATTAATCTTTTTATTGTTGATGAAGATGTTTATCCCACAACACTGAATTTAAGTGATGAGCAAAAATACCAAGAGTTGTTAGATATAACCCAAGATGAAGCTACTAGATGGCAATCTATAGAGCTCAATATGCGTGGTTTTATTCCGGCCATTGAGTTACTTGATGCCGTAGTAGGTGGCCAAGGGTTGTTGCCAGTTTGTACATTTAACTATTTCCCTCATCAATTAATCGGGCCGGATGCTAACATAAGTGGTTCTTTTGGCTTTTTTTCAAGTGAGATGGTGCAAGACCTATTTCCTTTGCTAAAAAAGTATTTTGAGGTTGATATAGATAATAGTGAAAGTAAAGGCCTCGTAGATGATGTTGAGCATAGGGCTGGTGAGCTCGACCCGCAAGCTTATGAAATAGTTCGCGACCGCTACTTTGTCACGTTTAGAGATGCCGCAGAGCAGAATAAATCTATCGTAGTATTGATAGAAGAGTAAAACATTCAATCGATTTTAAAAGATGCTTTAATATTTTGCTTAGATGAAAACGGAGAAATAATGCCTACAAAAGAAGAGATAAATAAATTTATTACAGCACAAAAGGTGTGTAGTCATTTAGCAAAAAGCATGGCAAGCAAAAGGAAGATAAAGCCAATTCCATATGCAATCGATTTTCTCGATGATAGCTATGATTTAACTTGGTACTGCGATGAATGTGTTAAAAAGTATCACCTACCAGAAAGCGGTATCTTTTTATACCACTTTCCGGAAGATGATGAAGAGATAACTGATTACGTTAAAAAGCTAGGTGATTTGAAAAGCCTTGAATTTCAAGTAAGTAAATTGAAAGGGTTTAAAGTGTCAGAGAATTATGACAATTCACCTTTTGCAGATTTTAGTAGGGATGAGGCTAAAAAACCGTTGCTGTTTAGTCAAATGTTATTTGATTCGTTATCGGAATTAAATGACGAAAAAGTAGAGCGCATGGTTGAGAATGCCTTAAAGGTGCCATTTGGTACAGAGATTGACGTAATCGATTAATTTAATAATATATCTCTTATCTAGGCGTTCTAATTATTTATTATGATGTGTATAAACACGACCCACTTAACACTCCAAAACGTTGCTTCTTTTACGCTAAAAAACAACCCCAGCAAGCAATTTAAAGAAAAATGGGGTGATGACTACGTAAGTCGCGCAATGCATTTATGGCGTGGAATTAAGGAATGTTATTTAAAAAGTGAAGTTTGTAATTTCACTGCACAAGAGCTTTTATTTGCAATGAGTTATGAATATGCAGTTGCTCCTTACAGCTCTAAGAATAATAACGCTATTGCATTTTATAGATGGTGTTTTGAAAATTTAAATGAAAAACAAGGATAGGTAATGAATAAAATAAACACGGATGTAAATTATAAAACAATGGCTGGNTTAGTGATGCTTGGTGAATCTAGCCATAACCCAGCTATTTATAAATTTGAGGCTATTAAAGCACTTAGACAATTGAAAGCTTTTGGGTTTACTCACTTTGCAATCGAAATGCTACCAAGATCCATGCAGGAGAAAATAGATTTTTATCAACGCACTGGTAAAGGCTTTAATGTTATTCAGCAATATTTTAATGATAACTGGAGTTGGGGCTACGGCGTACCAAATAGTTATGGTGAACTAGTTAAAGCGGCTAGAGAGTTAGGATTAAAAATTATTGCTTTGGATTTAACTTTAGATGAAATGGATTTGATTGACGCTTCATGTAGTTACAATAATTCAGTCGCAGGAAATTGTTTTAATAGCCATACGATAAGAAATATGGTTTGGACACAAAATATTAGTAATATTTTAAATACGTCTAAGCAGAATAAAATTATTGCTTTTATGCATAGGTGGCATGCTGTGAGTTCTACTAATTATCAAGAAGGCCTAGACACACTGATAAAAGCGCAAGGTATTTTAAAAATTAAATTTATCGATTTTATTGGTGGGTCAGTTTGTTACTCACAAACTGATTGCAAGGGTTACTCTGATGAAAAAGAAGCGCTTAAGCAAAAGTACTTTTACCGAGAGGGCTTCCCGTTTAAATCAGCAGTGACAACTTATCAGGTTCACTTACCTGAAAATTCAGCTCATATGAAAGGGCTATAACGGTGAAAACAATAGCTACTTTTCTTTTTACTACCGTAATATGTTTTGGTGCGATGGCAGGAACTCTTTTTCCTAACCTTGATATTAATGATCCTAACTTATCGCAAGATAAAGTCATGCGCCAATGTCAAAAAAGCTTAATGCATGCACCTCAAGAGCTTGATGCTTGGTGTGATAAAGCTTATAAAATGGGAAATTGGCAAGCTCTAGAATTGGTAGGCCTTCATACAGGTGATGGAAGTCGCTATATTGCTGAGGCAAAAAAGCATGCTGCAGAAGGCGATCCTGATGGTATTTTAGCTTTAGCGTATGTATATAGTACTGGACGTTTTGTTACTAAAGACCTAAAACAGTCTATAGACCTTTATAATCGTTACCTAGCTGATAATAGTAATAAAGCTAAAGAAAAAATGAGAGTGCAAAGAACTCATAAAGATCTTTATTTAATTTACACTGAGCTAGGCGACTTAGAAAAGGCTGCTGAACATAAACGCTTTTTAGATGAAAGTAACTATGAAAAAATCAGAAAAGAAATGTTTGAAAAGCAACTTAAGGATTCGGGAATTTCTTTAGATAATTAAGAAATGAGCATTTACTTAAACTATTTATAATTAGTACAAACCATTAAAGTTATTGCACTTTTAAAGGAGCTATAAACGCCTAAGCTAAGGCGCTATAGAAATGATATGGAACAACAAAACCAACAAACATTAACTAACCTTGTTTACGATATATACGAAAACCCAACTTTAATAGAAGAGCATCAAGTGCTTATAAAGCCCTTGTTGAGCGATTTAGTTGCCACTGCACCAACTGGGTTTGAGGGCATGGCGACGATGATTAATACCCATATTTCTAATGGGTTCAAATTTAAAAATCCTAAAATACAAAAATTTGAACTTGAGTCGGGGCTTTTAAAACTTAAAACGTATTTTCAAAAAATAAATCTATAACACCCTTCATGATTACACACTCAATTTTTAATTTTAATGCAGCACGTGTGCTGCATTAGTTTTTTCTCATTAAGGATGATGTATGAGCCTTATTACCACCAGTATTTTAATGCTGTTTTTGCAGCCTCTATTTGTATATTTAGCTCTTTTTAAAGAGTCAGATCGGAGTACTTCAAGCCGTTCACTAGATAATGAAGATGCTATGTATCTATTTATCGCGCCAGGTTTAGCTGTTTTTTACTCTGATAACTTTTGGCAGGCGTTACTTTATTTAGGAAGTGTATGCCTACTAGGTTTAATGCTTGCCATTATTGTAAAAAGCAAAGCTAAAAAGCGATTAACAAGAGATGACGCTATCGGGTTTACTATTGCCAGTTTTTTATTTTTTGGGATTATAAAATTAATTATTGGTGGGTTAGGATATTTTTTTAGCGAAAATGCCGCGAATGCTTCAGCAGCCGACGTAGGCCAGCAAGCCTATTCATCAACTTCAGGTGAGCTTTTAAACTGGGGCTATTTATATTATCAGTTTTGGCCAACGTTATACTTTTTACTCTTAATGCTAGCCACATTAGCTATAAAAATAATTGAGAGCCGGTTTAATAAACATTCATTTTCAGGCTCGCTCTTAATATTGGGCGCAGTTTTGGCAGGTGTATCACCGTTGTTCGGTAATGCTTTTATTTTAGGCGTTATTGCTAACTTTTTTATATTTTTTGTTGTGTGCACGGCATGTATAGAAATTGATAAAAAGAGCGATCCTTCAGCTGGTGCTATTAGTTTTATATATGTTTTTTTGCTTGTCGGCGGTATCGCGTTTAGTAGTATTGGTAAATTAATATATACGCTATTTTATAATTAAATTACCGATTGTTTTTTGATTAAAAAACATGCAGTATTTAGTATGTTTACTTACTTTTTTAGTATGAGCATGATTAGTGTAATTAAATAGCCATATACTTGAAGTAATGTATAGCTAAGGCTTGGGAGAGTATTTGCTTTGTTTTTATCGCGTTTAAAGGTTTTTTTATTGGTAATAGTGACGATTACCTTAGTTTTTTTTACTACTACACAGGCTTTTGCAGATATGTTTGGCTTTTCGAAAAAGCATAATTTTATTTTGTCAGCATCATTAAATGGTGAGCTATTAAATAACGGTCAGCCAGTTGCTAATACCGTTGTGACGCGAACGCTAACTTACGGCGATGAATATACTGATGAAGCAACAACAGACGATAATGGGCATTTTTCTTTTCCTGAAAAAATAATTAAAACATCTAAACCTTCAAACATGTTTGATAACGAATCATTGGTTCAGCATGTTTATTTAGAAAATGGGACACCTGAAGGCGTTGTTCTTTGGTATGTCACTATTTCGCTACATGAAGATAGCGATACATTAAGTGAGCTACTTAAAGGTTTAGTTTGCGATATTTCTAAAGAACCCCAAACGTACGATATACCTATTAAAGAGGCGCCAGAGCATGTTTTTACAATTTATGGCGCATGTAAAATTTAACTTTTAGCATACTCATTTAAAGGGAATTTTATGAATACTTTAACACCTACACAAGCTGTACAAATAGCCACTCTTGCTTATAAAGCAAAAAGTATTAAAAGCACAAAGCTGCTAAACAACTCTTTACATCCATCCTTACGTGGTAACTTTAACTTTGGTGTAAATCAAGACGCCGTACAAGGCATATCAGGTGGGTTTTTTTCTCACTTGTTTGGCTTGAGCACTGGGTTTGGGTTATTGGGGCATGGGCAGGGGGATTTTCAAGGTGATTCTGTAATAACTATAAGAGGTACAGCGTCTTTACGTGATGGTTTAACGGATGCTAACTTTGGTTTAAGTGGTGGTTCAAACGGCAGTATGGTGCATGCGGGTTTTAATAAAACGTTTTATTCTATGAAGCCTGCAATACAAGAATTTGTATCAGCAAATGTCCGAGATAAAATGACAGGCTGTGTACATGTGGTTGGCCATAGTTTAGGTGGAGCTTTAGCCGCATTGTCGGCAGATTGGATCAAAGCTGAATATTCTCTACCCGTAAAGCTTTATACGTTTGGCTCTCCTCGGGTTGGTTTAGAACCTTTCTCAAGGTCGACGACATCAAGACTCGATAAAATATATCGTTGTACCCACGGCGCAGATCCTGTAGCTAAAGTGCCTTTATGGCCGTTTTCGCATGCACCTTATAATGGGCAAGAAATTCGGCTTGATAACGGGCAAGGTTTAAAAGGCGCTGCTCACAAGCTTAACGGCACACCAGGTTATATTAATACAGCAAATAGTAATGATTGGAATAACTTAACAGTAAAAGCAAACCACTTTTTAAGTACTCCAGTACGCTTAAAGTTTGAAGATAGAAATCAAGCTTCATTTGGATCTCAGTGGGCTGATAAGCTAAATGCAGCTCTAATTACGTTATTAAAAGATGCAGGGTACTACAGCGCAGTTGCAGCTCAAGCTGCAATTGGAACAAGCTTAACATTCTACGACATGCTTTCTCGCACAGTTAGTCAAATCGCAAAGGCTTCGGCTTCGTTTGCGGCTCAAACATTAGGATTACTTGGGCACATGTTAGCGTTTGTAGGTAAAGTTATTACGGGTGCTGTTGAGCTCACTTACAACTTTATAAGAAGTGTTTTTGATGACACTTTAAAAGCTTTATACCGCGCAGCGAAAGATGGTCTAAATGGTTTAGATTAAATTAAAATACTATTTAGTAAATTATACGGCTAGTTATTACCGACCGTTATGCTTTTTACTAATTCATATCCGTTTTACGATTGATAATTAAAAATATTACTGCGTAATATTCTCCTCTTAAATAGTCGCCTGCTTATGCATCGTTAACCTGCATGCTAAGCAGCCGCGTCCTATACTTCATATATCAACGATGAGTTAATCGCATAGTAGAATTAAAGTGCTTTTAATTCTGTAAAGTAATCTGGAGCATATGCCATATTTATCTTTTACTACGTTTGAATAAACGTTAAACACTCAAACGATTAACGATTAACGATTAACGAATACGACTCACAAAGCAGCTAAATGTGTACAAATATAAATACGAAAGGGATTTTTATGATCACTACAAGGTTAGTTGGTGTAACTTTAACACTTATTTTATTAATACCAATGCAGGGATTTGCAGATATGTTTAGCCTTTTTAACAAGCAAGACGTTACGTTGTCGTTGTCTATTAAAGGCCGGTTATTAAAGCAAGGGTGAGCCTCAACAAGGCGTTACAGTGAAAATAGAGCTGATTTACGGTGATACTTATATTGATGAAGCCATAAGTGATAACAATGGTTACTTTTATTTCGATAATAAAACAATACGTAGTTCAAAGCCTTCAAACATGTTTTTTAATAGCTCTTTGCTACAGAGTATTTATATTAAAAACAAAAAAGATGAAGATTCAATCTTGTTGTATACCACAATACAGTTCACTGAAGAGCAAGCACTGCTGTCTGATATATTAAATAACTTTGAATGCGAACTTAGTGAAGAGGCTACAACGTACGATATACCGATAAAAAACACTGATCAATTTTATACAGTTTATACACGTTGTAAGTTATAGAAATTAGTGAGAAGTTTGATAAAGCCACTAATGTTCATCTATTAGTGGCTTTAATATAATGATTAACGTTTTAACTGTGCTTCTTTTTGGTTTAGTAAACGAATTATAGGGTTTTGCTCTAATATTTTACTTTTCAAAATATAACCAATAATTAGTCCAGCTATAAAGCCACCAATATGTGCGCCATAATCAATGCCATCAGGGCCTGTTACTGCACCAAAAATGTTAAATCCTAACCAAATAGCAAAAAACCATACTGCAGAAAGTTTCTTCTGATAAATTATAAACATAAAAGTAAGACTTGCGTGTCTGAACCACATTAAATACATGCCAAATAAACCGGCTATAGCGCCACTTGCGCCCACACCTGGAATTGTAGACATTGGGCTTACAATGTAGCTTGCAAACGATGCTAGAAGTCCACAGACTAAATACCACAACAAAAAGCGTTTATGACCTAACACGTCTTCTAAGTTATCGCCAACGATGTATAAAAAGTACATATTGCCAACTAAATGCATTATAGAGCCATGTAAAAATACGCAAGTTAATACAGTCCATAGCTCATTACCTTTGCTTAAATCTGCAGGTGTCATAGCAAAGTTATCAATAACATAGCTAAATGAGCTTGGATTTAAAAAATAAAGTACAAAAATCAATGTATTTAAAACAATAAGGCCGCGAGTTACCCAAGGAGTCTTTTGTGGTTTAATATTATATTCAACAGGCATTTGCGTTAAAAATTGGAACAAGTAGGTTTTCCAACTCACTTTTTGATTTAGCTCGCCTAAACTCGCTTTTATTTCAGGGCTTTTTTCAACACTTTCAAGTTCGTCTTTATCAATCCAAGTACCATCGCAGTGTCTACAAACATCAATTTCGGTATGAAAAGCTTCCAGTAAGTGAAAACGTTCTAAACTTTTTTTACAATCCGGGCAGTCAAGCTCAGAAACGCCTAATTGCTCACCAAAGTGAGTTTCAAATTTATCACCTTCTGGGCCGTTATTTATCTCGGAAATCATGCGATTTACTTCATTTTTTTCGAACCATAAACCACCACATTCACGGCAAATATCTATTTCTTCACCCTGATAATTGGTTACTTCTAATGGGTGATCTTTACAATGTGGACAGCTTTTAGTTGGCATTTTTAAGTTCCTTTAACGAACCAACAGAAATATCATTCTGCTGTAATTCCATTTTTAATTGTTTAGCGCTATTTTTTAAAGCCGGGAGTATTTGAGTTTTAATTAAGTTTGTTATTTTTGCTAATTCGATAGAAGCCTGTTTAGCTGATATTTTTCGATTTATTGCGGCATTTATGACAAAATCAGCTCGAGAATAAAATCGACGTATTCTAGTTAAAAATTCACTTGGTGTTTCAAGCGTAGTAGGAGAAAACTGCATGGTTTTCCATATGTACTGCTCAAGTGTGGGTTTAAAAAATTCCATTTCTGATTTTGGTGGGTTCTTCGCTAAGCGTTCTGCATACTCAGCTACCGTGTTTGCGTTATCATTAACTTCGTCATAGAGCGATGTACGTAAATAGTAGTTATCTTCCATTTTGCTAAATGAATCAAACTTAAGCGCTTGCTCTAAGCCGCTTTGAGCCGCCAAATAAACACCAAAGACAGTAGAAATAACCATAAAAAATTGATTTAACCAAAAGCCAGTGCTTTTCAGTTCTTTATGATCAGCTGTTTTAAGGGCTTGCGAAAATTTTTGAGTAACTATAGGTGGTTTTTTATTGTTTTCTGGGATGTGACTAGTTGGTTCCAACAGCTCGTTCCTTGAATAATTGCTTCCTTTTTAGGCGTACAAGAATACTTAAAAATTAACCAGTTAGCAATATAGCCACTCGTATTGAATATACTTTTAACGTATTTACCTATATCTACAAGTAGTCACTTAAGTATGGCTTAGCTTAAATACTTAATAAAGAGGGTACTTAAGCTAAAGCTATTTTAAACTGTCTAATTAAATCATCTAGCGAAGAAGTTAAACGCGAGTTCATGGCTCAATATGCATGACTCTATATTAATGAATAGAGAGTTTTTGTAGTACCTGAGGCTATTTTGTTAGCAAAGTAACGTATTACCAATAAACGGACTAAAAAAACCTTCTTTAATAACTCAATAATGAGGCGTAGTTAGCCTTTATATTTAAGGCGTTGTTGGCCCAACGCCTAAGAGGGGTATTTATTTTGTTATACAAAAGTGGAGAACTTTTTATACAGGCAAAGACTATGTATTTAAAAGCACAGCGCCGCTTTTATTTTCGCCTAAATGATCATCTTTATTGTAAATTGGGCAACTTTTAAGTGATAAGCAACCACATCCTATACAACCGTCTACTTTGTCGCGCAGGCGTTGCATATGCGCAATTCGCTCATCAAGTTGCGCTTGCCAATGTTTTGAAAGTGCTGACCAGTCTTGTTTTGTTGGTGTGCGGTTGTCGGGTAGGGTCGCTAAGGTGTTTTTAATCTCATCGAGCGTAATTCCCATCGCTTGAGCTGCTTTTATTACAGCTACACGGCGTAATACATCAGGTTTATAACGTCGCTGATTACCATTATTTCGCCAGCTCTTAATTAAAAACTTAGTTTCGTAAAAGTGAAGAGTAGATACTTTTACACCACTTCTTTTTGCTACATAGCCAACGGTTAGGTTAGCTTCGGTTAATTTTTTTTGTCCTAGTGGCATAATTTTAATCCTTCAGTTGACCTCAATATAACTTGAGGTTTTAAGCTTCTACCACATTAAAAAAGGAGCTAACTAAATGCAACAAAAACTTGAGCGTAATACTGTTATTATTTATTCAAGCGCACGAAAAAACGGCAATACCACAGCCCATGTTAATAGCTTTGCCGAGCAAAATGATGTGCGCGTAATTTGTCTGGATGATTATAAAATTGCGCCGTATTGTTATGACAAAAACTATAAAAATGATGACTTTTACGCGCTATTTGAAGCAGTTTTAAAGTACGACCATTGGGTGCTCGCGTCTCCTGTTTATTGGTATAACACTACGGTACAAATGAAGTCTTTTATAGATAGGATCACAGATTACATGGATGACGAAACCTTGAAGCCGAAGTTACGGGCTTTACGTAATAAAGATTTTTCGTTGTTATCAAACGCATCATCGCTTGAAGCGCCTGATATTTTTGTAGAAATGTTTAAACGAACATTTAGCTATTTAGGTATGCAGTTTATTAACCACCATCATAAAAACACTCAATCGGCAGCATGATAAGCTGCCCTTTTTTCTTTGCTTCTGTTAGTTTTATAAATAGGTTAACTTATTTAAAACACAGGATTGTTTATGAAATACCTATTATTGCTTTTACTTATAAGCCCATTTTCGCAAGCGGATGAAAACCTTATTAAAGACTTTGGTTACTTTTATAGTGTCCCGGAGCATGTTCAGATAAATGACTCTACGGTATTCAAAATAGCCTTTGATGTTGGTGATGGCGCTAAAAAAGGTGAGCAGAACAATTCAATAAACTCACTTGCACGTTTTATTAATATGCATGTAGCACACGGTGTAAAGCCAGATAACATTCAATTAGCGTTAGTGGTACATGGTAGTGCTAGCGTTGATGTATTGGCTAATAGTGAATATAAAGAACGTTTTAAAGCAGATAACAAAAATCAAAGTTTAATAAAGCAATTGTTGGTCAATAACACCGTGGTTTATGTATGTGGGCAATCGGCTACGCATTATAAAGTAGCACCAGAACAACTAATTGAAGGTGTGCAAATGTCACTTTCGGCGATGACAGCACATGCCCAGCTGCAACAGCAGGGTTATACACTCAATCCATTTTAATAATTAACATGACAAAAAATATTCTCTGCTTTGGTGATTCTAATACGTGGGGTTTAAACCCTGTAACGGGAAAACGCTTTTATGAAAATACCCGTTGGACATCGTTATTAAATAAAAACTTAGGGTGTGGCTTTAACGTAATAGAGGCAGGGCAGCCTAACCGCACGTTAGTGCATAATCCACCGTTTGATGGCGTGCTTAATGGTGTTAGTTATCTAAAGCCTTATTTGGATAAGCATGAGCTCGCCTTTATTATTATTGCCCTTGGTACAAACGATCTTAAAAAACGTTTTAATTTAACACCTAGTTTAATAGCAGGTGGCTTAAATGATTTAATTAACTCAATACATATTTATTATCAGCAAGGTAGTACTTTAAAATCTCCTAAAATTATTATTGCTAGCCCACCTAAAATAAGAATCACCGAGCAGTATTCGCGTATTTACGAAGGTGCAGATATAAAAGCAACAGAGCTCTCTAGTGCATTCAAAAGCATTGCGGCTACTCATAAATGTACTTTTATTGATTTTACTACATTTATTAATGTAACAGCCGGTGATGGGATTCACTTTGAAAGTAATCAGCATTTAACGCTAAGCGCTAAAATCACTAAGTTTATTCAAAATTCGTTCAATAATTTTTGAATCGATCTGTTTGAATTTAATGCGACTTATGCAATCATCTAATAAAGTAGTGATATAAATTAACAACTTCGAGATGCTATGAAAAAGTACCAACAAAAATCTATTATAGCCGTTTTAACCGGAGGGTTAGTTTTTGTAATTGGCTGTTTTATTTTGCTCAATTTTGCAGCGCAGCAGTTAACAGCACAAACAAAGTCAGACGCTGAATATATTCTCGGTCATGTAGAAGGTGCAATTGCAGAGAGGCGTCGAATTCTTACCCCATTAAATAAGCTTGCGTTTAAGCAGTGTGACAACACAACCCTTCTTGAGATGCGCCGCGCTTTATTTGATGCAAAATATGTAATTGATATAGGCTTTTTTAAAGGTAACCAGCTAGTTTGCACTACTGGTGCAGGCTTATTAAGTAAACCAATTAACGACAAACAGCCTGACTTTATTCGAGATGGTGAACAGGTGAGGGTTCGTTTTGAGCCAGAGCTTTATCTATTATTATTTAGTGAGCGCCCTATGGAGGTAATTATAGTCAGACAAGGGGACTATAATTTAATTATGCAGAGCACGCCCTTTACCAACATCGGAATTACTGCGCCAGATTGGGAAGTTATTTATAAAACACCAAATGCTTTGCATCATTTAGCAGGTAAAGAGGGGTTGTACCAGCAGGTAAAAAACAGCGTTTTCTTTCCTTACGAAACTAACTCAGTTTGCAGTTCTACAAGTAGTCAATATTGTGTAGTAGTGCACTTGCCTTGGAGTCTGTTTTTTTCTAATAATCACTTATTATTAATAATTTCGTTAATTTTAACCTGTTTAGCGGGCATATCGAGTGCGTTAATAGTTGATGCGAGGATTGCTGCACGCCGCTCTACCAATCAACGTATTCGTAAAGGGCTTAAAAAGGGATCATTTTATTGGACTTACCAGCCCATTATTTGTTTGCAAAGTGGCAAGCTGATTGGTTGCGAGGTACTTGCACGTTTTGAAGATAAGTACGGTGCTTTATTTCCAGATGAGTTTATTCCGGTTATTAGAAAAAATAATTTAACTTGGACTTTTACTGAGGCAATGATTGCTACCACAATAAAAGAGTTAACCTCTATAGAGTTATTGCCAGAAGGCTTTAAAGTGTCGCTTAATATATTTCCGTGTGATGTAGAGCTGGGTAATGTGTCGTTACTGCCGCAAATTACAGAGCTTACCAACTCACGCTTTATTATTTGTTTAGAGATAACTGAAGACGAGTACCTTGATACAAGCATTGCGCATGCTCATTTTAGAACCTTAGTTGAATCGGGATTTAACTTATCATTAGATGACTTTGGTACGGGTTATTCGAATTTAAGAAACTTACAAAATTTGAGCTTTCATCAACTTAAAATTGATCGTACGTTTGTTCAAGATATAGCAACTGAGGGCTTAAAAGCCTCTATGATCCCAAATATTATGGAACTTGTGCATAAGTTTAATTATACCTGTGTGGCAGAAGGGATTGAAACCACTGAGCAAGAAGCTATTTTAAAAATGGCGGGTGTGCATTATGGACAGGGTTGGAAGTATGGTAAGCCCATGACGGCGTCTAAATTTAAAAATTATATAACTAATCAGCATTTTTAGATCTCAGCTGCCATACTAAACGTATCATTATGAAATTTATAAATATTAGGTTTATTATGATCAAATTAACATTAAGTGCTTTTGCATTTTTACTACTTAGTGCATGTACAACACAGTATCCAAACCAGCAATTAACAGGTAAACAGTTCCCAAGCATTAGCGGCGAAAGTTTAGAGCAAAGCATGGTGGCTATACCCAGCGATTTTAAAGCAGATAAAACACTGCTGCTCATTGGGTACAAGCAAGATAGTCAGTTTGATATAGACCGTTGGTTAATTGGTTTAGATATGGCGGGTGTAACGCTCCCTACATACGAACTACCAACCATTGCCGGCATGGCACCACGTATGTTTAGCACATTTATAGACAGCGGTATGCGCAAAGGCATCCCTAAAGAATTATGGGGTGGGGTAATCACTATTTATAAAGATGGCGAGACAGTTCAAAAGTTTACAGGTAATCAAAGCCCAAATAACTCTCGTGTGGTACTTATAAATAGCAGCGGCGAAATTTTATATTTTTATGATCGAGGTTTTTCGGTTGATGCGTTAAATAAATTAAAAGCGAATATTGAGTAGCCTTTAAATTCATTTGTTTAGGTTAATTAAAGTGAAAGGGAGCGAATGCTCCCTTTATATTGTATTTTATTTAAAACGCGTAACTTACACTAAAGCGCGTTGTACGAGGCATAATGTAACGACCATTTGGTGCATCAGCATTACGTGGATCACCTTCTGTAATGCCTTGCTCATCCGTTAAGTTATCTATTGCTACTTGAAGCTTGATGCCCTCCATTGGTTCTAATATTAAACCTAAATCAACTTTTTCGTAGCCGTCGAGTGTTACAGTGTTTTCGTTATTGCCAAAGCGATCATCAACCGCTGAAAGCGTACCGTATAAAGTTGCATACATACCTTGTAGCTCAAAATCGTAACTTGGCGTTATACGTACTTGCCATTTTGGTTGGCGCTGCGACTGGTTACCATCGTTTGTTGGGCTCTCTGTAATTTCAGCATCTTGTAATGTCGTATTTAAATTAACAGAAAAACCAGAATCATGATTAAAGTTGTAATCAAGCTCTATACCGTATGCTTCGTTTGTTAAAATTTCTGCTGGTACGCCAGGTCGTCTTACAAATGTGTCGCCTTTAACTTCATTTACAAATACGGTTGCATAAAAGTCGGTTGATTCAGTAATTAACTTATAGCCAAGCTCGCCTTGAGTTATTTCTTTAATAAGCTTTTCGCCGCCTTCGTAAGCATCAAAGTTATCTCTAAAGTCATCAAAGTAAGGCATTTTATAACCACGGTTAACACGGGCAAACACACCCATATCATCATTAATTGAATAGTTTAACCCTGTAGTCCACGATGTTTTACTTTCATCATAGCTAACGGTTTTAGTAATAATACCGTCAAGGCCCTCATCTACACTGTATTCTACTTCGTGGTTTTCTTGACGTACGCCAACATCAAGTGTAAACGCATCAGCAAATTTGTATTCACCGGTGACATAAAACGCGTTAGTGCGCGCATCACCTGTTGAGCTTATGTCGTAGTTAAAATCACAACCATCGGTGTTTTGATTACATTCAATCCCAGCCAATGCTTCGCCACCTGATTCAAGTACATGGTATGCAGTGTTACCTAAGCTCCACCAATCTTTTGCTGAAGTACTTGCAGTGTAATATCCAAAGGTTGTTGATAGGTCGCCAAATTTTTTCGAAAAAGCTAAATCATTAGTAAATGAGCTGATTTCTTTAAGTACTACCCATCGACCAAGTTGTTGGACTGGGGTATCGCTTGCGTATTCAGTGTTTGTAACTGCTCCAAATGCAGTTTGGCCGTTATCAGCAACTGCTCCAACCGTTGTTGCTGAGCCACTAGGTACTAAACCGTAGGTATTTGCATCGCCTTTGGTAATGTTAAAGCGATCTGAAAAATGCCAACCACCTTTTAGCTCTAGCTTAATACTACCGCCCGAAACATGGCCGTCCCACCCTCTGCCATCACCTAGGTCAATATCAAGTGCTTGTGCATCGGGGCCTGTAAATATTGTTGCTTGACGATTTAGCGTACCAAGTTGCGTATATTCTGCGTCAATACCATCAACATTAAGGGGTGTTGGTAAGTACCATGCACCGTGATCGTCTGTTTGGCGGGTATAAAAGTTAAGCTCACCGTTATCTAAATCTTTAGTAATGTTGATTGTAAATTGGCTCCCCTTTTCAGAAGTAAAGCCCGCATCACGAATACCCGGTGAGCTTTTTACGTAACCGCCAACCATAAAGTATAAATCGTCAGTAATTTCACCACTCATCACAGCATCAACTCGCTGTAAGTCGTAATCAGAAGTTGTGTATTTAAATAAGCCTTCTGTTTCTTCGCCACCACGTTTTAATCTAAAATTGGTTGTTAATCCTGGTTGTCCGTTAGATAAAACAGGATTAGGTCCACCACGCAGGGCTTCTACTGTCTCAATGGTTTCATCAACACGAAACATTGATGAGTTCTCTAAAAACGATAAGGTTGATGCTGGGTAAATTGGTGAACCTTCAATACTTAGCGTTAAAAATGGGGCATCCCCACCGCCAGGAAAACCACGAACAAATACATTCGCACCTGACTCACCACCTGAGCTTTCTACCCAAACTCCAGGTATTGCTTTAAATAAGTCAGCGGTGCTTTTTGGAGACAATTTAATAATTTGTTCACTATCGATATTAGTTACCGCATAGCTAGCATCTATTTTTCTTATTCCAACACCTGTGGGTGTTCCTGATACTACAATACGCTCAACTTTTTGTTTTTCTTGTGCTTGCTCTGCAGCAAATGCGCATTGAGTGCTAAGCGCTAAAGTAATGGCACACGCTAGTGTACTTTTTGCTTTACTGATTTTCATGTGTGTGATCCCGTTTTTAGTGTATTAAACAGTGTATTACTGCAGTCTTTTTACTAAAAATCATTGTAAATAGGCTGTGTATATTGAAACCTTAGAGATAAATGCAAACGTTTGCAATATTTATTTGTAAATTATTTATGAATTTATATAGTTTATTTATTGAGCTTATTTATATGTTAAACACTTTTTGGGTCGTTGTTCGCGCCAGCAAAAAATAATAATGCTATATTGTCAGCGAGTTAGATAATTGTATTGATCAGTGGTAAGCGACTATTTAGGAAGATCATGAATAACAAAAAAATTAAATTAACTGATTTAGCGAAACTAGCAGGCGTGTCTACCTCTACAGTTTCGCGTGCGCTTAATGATAATCCGCTAATTAAGCAAGAAACCCGCGATAAACTTCAGCGCTTAGCTAAAGAGCATAATTTTAGTCTTAATACGGCTGCAAGTCGGTTGCGGACACAAAAAACCAATGTAGTTGCGGTTATAATTAACCTTGACGAACAAACAGAGCAGTCGATTAGCGATCCGTTTTTACTTAAAGTAGTGAGCGAAATTAATCTTGCACTTAATCAGCAAGGGTTAGAGCTTTTACTATCTAATTCAATCATGGCGCAAGACGATTGGGCTAATTATTTTATTAATAGCCGCCGTGCAGACGGTATTATTGTTGTAGGTCAAGGTAAAAACCAAACCAATATAGAAAATGCAGCTAACGCAGGTATTCCGCTGGTGGTATGGGGAGACCCTAAAACACCTAGCAACTACCCCATTGTAGGAAGTGACAATTACTTGGGAGGCTTGCAAGCAACAACGCATTTAATAGAGCACGGAGCTAAAAACATTGTATTTTTAGGCGACCCAGAACATGGTGAAATTAGTGAGCGTCATAGAGGGTACTCTGCCGCATTAGCATCCCATAAATTAGAGCAACATGTTGTATCTATTGATATTACAAGTAGCTCAGCGTATCAATCAATTAACCAATTACTGCGTGAAAAAGGCCTTTATTTTGATGCTATAGTTGCATGTAGTGATATGGTTGCCTTAGGTGCCATGAAAGCCTTAAAAGAGCGTTATGTAAGCATTCCTAATGATGTCGCTCTAGTAGGTTTTGATGATATTGCTATGGCCGACATTAGCCACCCTTCATTATCAACTATCCGACAAAACACACAGTACGCAGCCACGCTATTAGTTCAAAAGTTGATGCAGCAACTAGCTGGTGAAAAAGTTGAATCACAAGTAATTGATATTGAACTGATTACCCGCCAATCAAGTAAAAGATAGTTTATAAATCATGTTGAGTTAATGTTAAATTTAAAATGCAAACGATTGCATTGAGGGCTATTCTAAACTAAACTCAAACCTCACTGATATAAACACACACTGTGTATGCACTCGTTATGGGCATACAATAAAGGTCGTTATAGCGTTTAAATAACGCTGTAAAGCGAGGGCAATTATGAGTAAAACAAAAGTCACACTGGCAATTGCAGCAAGTTACTTTATTTTCGCTATTTTGTTAAATAGCGTGGGCACCGTTATTTTGCAGGCAATAAATACCCTTGGGGTAAGTAAAACAGAAGCTTCAGTGCTTGAGGGGTTTAAAGATTTATCCATTGCGATAATGTCATTTGTAGTGGCTTCGTTTATTCCTCGCCTAGGCTATAAACTGGCTATGCTTGGGGCACTTACTGTTGTTGCCCTTGCTTGTGTAAGTACGGCTTTAATTAGTGACTTTTATGCGTTTAAAATTTTATTTGCCGCCATTGGTTGTGGCTTTGCTGTGGTTAAAGTGTCGGTTTACTCTATTATCGGCCAAGTGACAGATGATGCAAATAGCCACTCTTCATTGTTAAACACCATTGAGGGCATTTTCATGGTTGGTGTGTTAAGTGGCTATTGGATTTTTACTGCTTTTATAGATCCAAACGATTCAACCGCGTGGCTCAACGTTTATTACTTGCTAGCAGCTCTGGCCCTAATCGTTATAGCGAGCGTAATTGCTGCGCCTATAAAGCCCGCCATTATAAGTAAAACTAAACGCTCCTGTTGGTTCGATTTTATCGCCATGCTTAAGCTAACATATCAACCGTTGGTACTCATATTTATAATTAGTGCTTTTTTATACGTATTAATTGAGCAGGGCGTAGGTACTTGGCTACCCACATTCAATAATGAAGTTTTAAAACTTCCTATAGCTATTAGTATTCAGCTGGCCAGTATTTTTGCTGCGGCACTTGCATTTGGGCGCTTAGTAGCAGGGCAAGTACTTAAACACATTCACTGGTTTGTTGTATTGAGCAGTTGTTTAATTGCGATGGCCGGCCTCATACTTATTACCCTACCGCTTACTGAGAATGTTACTGAAAATACAGTAATTAGCTTATTTGATGCACCACTTGCTGCATTTATTTTACCGTTAATTGGTTTTTTCATGGCGCCTATTTATCCGGTACTTAACTCAGTTATGCTCAGCGCTCTTGAAAAACATCGTCATGCCGCTATGACTGGCTTAATTGTAGTTTTTTCAGCACTTGGTGGAACAACAGGCTCAATAATAACTGGTTATGTATTTGAGCACTTTAGTGGCCAGCATGCGTTTTACCTTTCTTTGGTTCCCATTAGTTTGATTTTTATTAGCGTGATTTTTTTCAAAAAACGAACCGACGCTATCTCACAACACGCAACGACAGCTTAACAGTAAGGAAAGTTATGAGTTTTTTTGACAGCCAATTATTTAAAGATGTTCAAATGCAGCATGTATTTAGCGACTGTAAAACATTCGCAGATGCAATTGCGCGTGTTAATTGGCAAAGTGCATGTAAAAGCTATGAACAATTAGCGCCTTTAACTAATACGCAGCTTAGTGAGTTTGTAAACGCACACTTTATTACTTCCCCAGTGCTAGCAATGGGCACTGAGGCTGATACGTCATCGGTTAAACATTATATAGACTCGTTATGGAGTGGCCTTAGAAGAGAGGCGGATACCCCGAAGCAAGATTCATTACTAGCACTAAAGCACAGCTATATTGTGCCTGGCGGGCGCTTTCAAGAGATTTACTATTGGGATAGTTATTTTACAGCATTGGGCTTAATCGATGCAGATAAAGGTGATGTAGTTGAAGATATGCTACTTAACTTTGTCGATTTAATTAACGATTATGGTTGTATTCCAAATGGTAACCGTCGCTATTATTTATCACGCTCGCAGCCACCGGTTTTAGCACTCATGGTCGAGTTATTATGGGAACATACGCATAGCAAATCACTCAATACGCAATGGCTTGCTATGTGTGTTGCAGCACTTGAAAAAGAATATATATTTTGGATGCAAGACGCGCAGTTGCTTTCGAGTGATTTATTGGGCTCAAAGCGGGTAGTAAGAATGCCTTGTGGTGGTGTTTTAAATCGTTATTGGGACGATGTAAGTGAGCCAAGAGCAGAGTCATTGCGTGAAGATTTAGCGCTAGCGGAAGGGTTGGCGAAGGAGAAAAAATCTGATTTTTATCGTAATATTCGCGCTGCATGTGAGTCGGGTTGGGACTTTAGTTCTCGTTGGCTTGGTGAGTCTAATTTACTAAGCTCTATTCAAACAACTGATATTGTTCCTATAGATTTAAACTGCCTTATGTATAACTTAGAGAATCAATTAAGCAAATTCTTTCAATTGCTCGGCAATAGTGAACAAGCAGAGCATTACCAATTACTTGCCAGCAATCGCAAGGCGCTTATTAATGCTTACCTTTGGAATGAACCAACCGGTTTTTTTGTTGATTATAACTGCCGTACAACGGCTCAATCTCCAATACTTAGTGCAGCGGCAACTACTGCTTTATTTGTTAATTTAGCCAGTAATGAGCAAGCAATCAAGGTAGCTACAATATTAGCCAATGAATTTTTAAAAAAGGGTGGTATTGTTACAACTATTACTCAAACGCCTCAGCAGTGGGATAGTCCAAATGGTTGGGCTCCACTCCAATGGCTTGCGGTAAAAGGGCTTAATAACTACGGTATTACTCAATTGAGTACACATATAATGCAAAATTGGGTAAATATGGTTGAGCAAAATTTTGCAGTAAATAAGTGCTTACTCGAAAAAT
Source organism: Pseudoalteromonas sp. TAB23 (assembly GCF_000498075.1). NCBI lineage: Bacteria > Pseudomonadati > Pseudomonadota > Gammaproteobacteria > Alteromonadales > Pseudoalteromonadaceae > Pseudoalteromonas > Pseudoalteromonas sp. TAB23. The sequence goes on along the minus strand of NZ_AUTP01000121.1, from coordinate 8,142 downwards.
ACAATGTGTGCACACCAGCGGTTTTAGCCAGTGGTGGTGAATATCAAGTACAGCAGGGTTTTGGTTGGACTAATGGCGTAACGACTCGATTTTATAAATTACTAAACTACTAATCCGATCTGTTATTTATCTTACAAAAGTAATTGTAAAAACAAAGGTAATGTAGGTTATGTATTGATTTAAAAGGTTTTTATCTGTTTTAGGGTGAGAAGCGGTAGCTTTATTTTAATACCAAAATCTCATTGTAAGTTGTATTTGATTTAGGTAATGTAGTGTAAATGTTTCAAGGACGAAATTTATGCCCCATAAAAATTCAGTATTTGTAAAAACAACGTTTCAATCATCTTTTCATTCACACAACTACACCGCTATTTTAAGAACATTACAAGCTTTGTTTGGTGATATTAAAATGGACGAAGTTATTCCTAAAGCTGAGCAGCGCACAAATTATGATTTGTTTTTAATCGATGGTGCTAAAAGCAAATGGCAAGACCTTATTCCGACTGACCTTATTTGTTTAGCTAAACACTATAGCGTTGTCATTTTTAATGTTGATAAAGAAGATGTGTGCGAGCAAAACTTATTGCTTAACCATTTTAATGGTGTTTTTTATAAATCTGATCCACCAGAAGATATTTTTAAAGGGTTACTTCGTGTTAATACTGGCGAGCTTTGGTTTACGCGTAAAGTGATTTCAAAAGCTTTTAACGATATTTTAGCCGTGGCATCGTCGTTTAATAGCTTACACGACGACATTGAATTAAAGCAAGACGATTACGATCATTTAACAAAACGAGAAAAGTCTGTTATTCATTTAATTGCACAGGGTGCGAGTAACAATACAATCGCTGATAAACTTAACATTAGCGACCACACTGTAAAAACACATTTATACAGTGCGTTTAAAAAAACTAACTCACGCAACAGGGTGGAGCTTGCTAATTGGGCACAGCGCTATATATCTGTTTTGCTGCCAATGGCTAAATAAGAGTAAAGCCACCAAGACGTTATTTAAGTTATTTAAGTAAAAACCTTATCCTCTAGATTTTTTATAAGAGTTGGGTTAGCGAAGTACTTTCAACTCACTAACCACACAACCTATAAAGGCTACAATATGTAGCCTTTAGTTAATTCAGGAAATCAGTTTACGCCGATTTTTTAGCCCATAAGCCTTTATCAATACCTTTTGTTATGAGATCTGTGAGTGCTTTTTCTATTGCTTGGGTAACACAAATACTCATAGGTTCATTATCGCTAAAGCCTGCTTCTGCTTCTGCTAGTCGTTTGTAGCTTACGTATCTAAAAAAGCCTGCACGCATTTCTTGGCTAAGTACTTTTTTGCTGGTGGCTACACTCAGTAGTACTTGTCCAGTACGAACATCAACAGCGCGTAAGTATATTGAAATAGCATCTTCACGGTAAAGCTCTGATGCGCCTATACCAAAGTATTCCATACCCAAACCACCTGTTTTTACATTAGTGTCGTAGCTTATGATACCGCCCTCTAAAATGATTTTAGCGGTTGTTAGTGGAGGTAAATCAGCTTGGTTAGGATTATCGGCTTGGCCTGCACGAATAATTTTTCGCTCAGTTAAAATGTTTTGTAAACCTTCACGCTCTACCGGCGTAAACCAATCAGATTCATGTAATGCTTGTATGAGTATTGAGTTAGCACCTTGAGTAACGGCAGTCGAAAATGAGCTAACGTTAGTTTGTGGCTTATATTGACCTGTTTGATCTCTAAATGAGTACACTGATACAGGAATACTCCCGACCGGTTTAGGTAAGTTTTTCAGATCTGCGAATAATTCGGTTGGTTCTAAACTAACTGCTTTTTGTTGCGATGGTGGGATTAAATTCCCTAGGCTCGCACAACCGCTCAATCCTATTAATATTATTGTTATTAGTAGTTTATACATTATCCAAACCTCGGTACTTCAATGATCACCACGGTGTCATCAATTATATTTGTTATTCTTACTGTAATAGAATCGGTTGTGCTGGTTATTACTTCAATTTGATAATCGCCACTCATAAATATGGAGTCTTGATTGAAAAGGCTATCTTCTATGTCCTCACCAAATGCCATATCGGTAATTTCTCTTACCATACGATTTAAATAGGTGCGCTCTAGAGTTTCTTGAAATTGTTCAGCGTAACCTTTTTCTACTACCGGTGCTTTATGCTTGTTTTGAGCTTGGGCTTTACTCAGTAGCATATTTGCATTGAGTGGGTTACCACCAAAGCTTGGGTTAATTGGGGTGTAAATTATTTCAGTTGCTGCTGCTGAAAAGCTTAATGTTGTTATTATTATAAGGGCTATATTTTTCATTTTACCATCCATCTTTAGCCATATCGGGTGTTGACACTGCCATGTTTTCGCGAGCCATTGCATCTATCACTGTATAAACAGCCTGCTCCACACGCTCATTTAAAGGCTCTAGTCGTCTACCTAAATAAGTTGCGTAAACAAGTTGGTTATTCATTATTAACGACAGCTTTGTGCCTGCTTTTGGAATGACCGTTTCTTTAATTTCAATGTTAAAACCTGCAGTTGAAGGGAGATCTCGCCAGTAATTAGAAAACTCAAAATAGAACTGATGACCAAAGCGGCTAATACTCCTATCAAGTAGTAGGCCGTCAATCTCCAACTCTTCAGCGGCATAAGATGCGGGCATTAATAACAGAGAAAACGTAAGTAATAATACTTGGTAATGGTTTTTATTATTATGCATAACTAAATGGGGAGAGTTGCTCTCCCCAACCTCAATAATTACATTTGAGTAATAGAAGTCACGTTACCGTCACCAATTTGGGTCACTGAAACAGTGCTGTTGAAACCAATTACGGCGCCTTCAACAATGTTATCGTTACCCATTTGAGTTACGCTAAACGAAACGTTTTCACCACCTACTAAAAATGCAGGTTGATCCATTCCAACTACCCAGTTACCTTCGCCAGTTTGTGAAATATCAATGCTGTGGCCATTACCTTCAACCATCATATCAACTACGTTCATTTCACCTGTTTGAGCTAGGTCAATTTGGTTCATGTTGCTATCTAGAATACCAGCAAGTGTAACCATGGCTTCGTTTTGAGAACCATTTTGCATAATATCGATATCGTTGTCGTTTGATGTTAGAGATATATCAGGGTATGAAGACTCAACAACAGCAGTGTTTTCTTGGCCAGATTGAATAACGTTAACGTCATTTTCAGACCCATTAAAGTTAACAACGTGTGCTGAATTTGATTCACCTACTTGGTTAATCATAAATTCGTTATCGGTACCTAAAACGCCCATGTAAGCATCATTTAATAAGCCAACTTGTGTAGCCGTTAATTCATTATCGTCACCAATAATATCAACGGTTGTTGAGTTGCTTAAATCAACCTGAGTTACTGTAACTTCGTTGTTTTGACCTTCGAATAAGTTTGATTCGATAGTATTTAAAGAACCTTCTTGGTCTAAATCAATTTCGTTTTCATCGCCTAATACAGCTACAAATGTTACTGCGTTAGTATTGCCTTCTTGTTCAATTGAAAGCTCATTTGCATCGCCTAAAATATCAGTGAAGGTAACAGTATTACGATCGCCGTCTTGTTCAATATCAAGCTCGTTATCGTTGCCTTGTAAAGAACTCACTTTGAAGGTATTCCAGTAACCGTTTTGCTCAAGACTCAGACTATTCTGATCGCCCATTACAGAGGTTAATTCAGCTTCATGCCACTCACCTGTTTGTAATGAACTGATTTCGTTGCCATTACCTTTCATATCTAAGTTGTAAAACCAATGACCACCAGTGCCTTGCTCTACATCAACGATATTGTCGTCACCAACAATCATGTTGACAGCTTCGTTGTTTACAAAAAAGCCTTGGCCACTTTGCAAAACATTTAGGTAATTATTATTACCAGTAACTTCGGTAATTACACCGTTGGCAACGCCATCTTGGGCATATACTTGCTCGTTGTTGTTACCAATTGTTGTTACGCCAACATAATTACCTGATTGTAATTGAGTAACTTCTGTTGTGTTCTCGTTTCCAGTAGTCGAAACCTCAATAGTATTACTATCTCCCTCTTGCATTAAAATCGCGGTGTTATTATTTTGCGATTGCGCCAATGTCATTGAATTAGCGGTGCTAAGTATAGATATTTTTGTACTAAGTTCTGAGTTTGATGCTGATTTGTTGTCGGTATCTGCATATGAGGCAAAGCTGGTACCCATTGCTATTGCAACAGCACAACTTAAAAGTGATTTATTCAACTTCATTATTTTCTCCTTGAAATATTAAAATCAAATACCCTAAATGTTATAGGTTTTAATAAGGTATTTGTTGTTTCAGCATGCCGTGCCGATATATTTTTTGTGATCCGCTTGCGTAACTTTAGAAGTAGGTGAAGCGTAATATGTGACTATAAATAATTAAGTTTTAATTTGTCATAAATATTGAACTAACAAAGTTTAAGCTCAAATTCATAATCACCCATTAACTGTATTCCCCTATTTCATTTTCTTAAATCATCATTTTTTACCAAATAATTAACCTTTTATTATCATTGGTTTATGTGTGTAACTGGTGGGTTTTAATGTAATAGCAAGCAAAAGCAGTAAAAAAGTTTGACCCTATAATGGGTAAGGTTGTAATGGGGCAGTTCATTAAAATGACTGTGTTTAGTGTTTTTTTTATAGCCAAACTGGTCAAAATTTATGATTTTTAATTCTTTTTAACTTTTTAACTTGTCAAATATCGTATTTACTAGTTTGCTTATAACTTGCCACGTGATCCCTTGTACTTGAAATAGTGAACAAACCCGCTTAGTGCTTCTAAGCTAACCCAACTATGGATAGAACAATGAAAACAAAATTATCTATTATTACGCTTGCTTTACTACCTTGTTTGGCTTCGGCTAAATTACCTGATGCAGGAGCTCTTCCACAAGCAGCTGCAAGCAGTGACTCTGTTATTGTTAAATATAAAAAAAATGCAACACCTCAAATGCGTAAACAAGCACGAAGCTTGGTTAAAGCAAAAATTACAGATTTAAATAATGATGAAGTTGATGATAACTTCACATCATTATTCTCAGGTCGCCTTGCTAAATTTAAAGTGTCTGGCATGAGCACTAAAGAAGCTATTGAGCGTTTAAAGTCTCATCAAGCTATTGAATATGTTGAGCCAGATTACCGAGTAAGTATTGCGAGCGCACCTAACGACCCTCGTTTTGATGAGCTTTGGGGCCTAAATAATGAAGGTCAGACCGGTGGTACGGCAGACGCTGATATTGATGCCCCAGAAGCATGGGAAATCTCAATTGGTAGTCGCGATGTTGTAGTTGGTGTTATTGATACTGGTGTTGACTACAGTCACCCTGATTTAGCTGACAATGCGTGGATTAACACTGGTGAAATTGCAGGCGATGGTATTGATAATGACGGCAATGGTTACATAGACGACATTCACGGTATTAATGCAATTACGGATGCTGGCGACCCAATGGATGACCAAGGTCACGGTACCCACGTATCAGGCACTATTGGTGCAAGCGGTAATAATTCTACAGGTGTTGTGGGTGTAAACCATGAAGTTTCTATTGTTGGTTGTAAGTTTTTAGATGCCGCTGGTAATGGTTCAACATCAGATGCAATAAAATGTATCGACTATATGGTTAATCTTAAAAACTCAGGTGTAAACTTACGTGTTTTAAACAATAGCTGGGGCGGTGGCGGTTATAGCCAAGCGTTAGCGGATGCTATGACTGTTAGTGAGCAAGCTGACATATTATTTGTTGCTGCTGCTGGTAATGACGAAGTTGATAATGATGCAAACCCTCACTATCCATCAAGTTATGAACACGAGAGTGTATTAGCAATTGCCAGTACTGATAGCAATGATAACTTATCAGACTTTTCACAATGGGGCGCGACAAGTGTTGACATGGGAGCACCAGGCTCTGGTATTTTGTCAACAGTTCCGGGTAATGGCTATGCAAATTACTCAGGTACTTCAATGGCAACACCCCATGTTGCCGGTGTTGCTGCTCTTGTGTTGTCAGTAAACCCTGATTTAACAACATCAGAGCTTAAAGCGTTACTAATGAGTAGCGGTGACGCTAATGCTGCACTTCAAGGTAAAACGCTTGCGGGCACGCGCCTAAACGCAAATCAGGCGTTATTAGATGCCGATCCAACGCCAAGCTTTAAAATGTCTGTGACGCCAGCGTCACAACAAATAACAGTTGGTGAGTCTGCAACTTATACGTTTGAAATTGGTTCTATTGCTCAGTGGGATGGTGAAGTAACGCTTGAACTAGAATCTAGCCTAACTGGTGCATATTTATCAGAGCTAACTGCAAGCCCTGGCGAAACAGTACAGCTTAGTGTTGAGACCAATGGAAATACGCCATGGGGTAATTATGAGTTTACTGTTACAGCAACATCAGATGATATTGTTAAAGAAAAAACAGTAAGCTTAATGCTTCAACCTGCTGGTTTAAATGACTACACCTATACTAGCGAAGAAAATGTGGCGATTCCTGATAATGATCCACAAGGTGCTAATTCGGTAATTACAATTTCAGATGATTTAACTGTTTTTGGTACTTCTGTTGATGTAAATATTACGCATACTTGGTCTGGCGATATAGTCCTTACGCTAATTTCACCACAAGGCTCTGAGGTAACTTTACAGAGTAATGAAGGTGGCAGCGAAGATGATATTGTTAAAACATTTACATCAAGCGTATTTAACAGTGAAGTAGCAACAGGCGACTGGACGTTAAATGCTGTGGATACAGCGGGTGCAGACACAGGTAATATTAATGGCTGGTCACTTACGCTTAGCGCTATAGGCGAAGTAAGTGCACAACCGCCACGTGCAGGCTTTACTGTTGATACGCAAGGTTTAACAGCCTCGTTTGTAGATACAAGCAATGATGCCAATAACGACATTACACAGTGGAGCTGGAGCTTTGGCGATGGCGCTACATCAACAGATTCAAGCCCTGTGCATGCATATGCGCAATCGGGTAGTTACGATGTAGAACTAACTGTTACTGACAGTGAAGGTAATACAGATACATTTACCCAAGCCGTTGTTGTAAGTGACGTGACCCTTGAACTGAACTTAAAACGCGCTAACAAAACACGCCTAGGTACGATGCGTGTAGAACTTAGCTGGGAAGAAGTTGGTGCAGAGTCATTAAGCGTTTACCGTAATGGTGAGTTAGTTGATACCACTGCAGATAACGGACGCTACCGTGATTACGTGCGTGGAGCTACATTACCATCGTACGATTACCAATTATGTGTAACAGAAAATGTGTGTTCGAATATCATCACCGTTTCTTTTGAATAAATTTCACTACTCCTAAAGTAATTTAAGCCCAGCATTGCTGGGCTTTTTTATGTTTTACGATGGTATAATAAGCAATTAGAATTTATTTTGAATGGAGTATAACTATGCTTTTTTATACGGGTGGGTTTTAAGCCAGTGCTCGGCTATTTGCTCTCTCGTGGCAAACCATACCTGCTCATGAGAGTGGGCATATTCTAAAAACCGTGCCAATGCCTTTACTCTTCCTGGTCTGCCAATTAAGCGGCAATGCAAGCCAATTGACATCATTTTTGGGGCGTTTTCACCTTCTGGGTCGCCTTCCTCGTATAGCGTATCGAATGCATCTTTTAAGTAATTAAAAAACTGATCGCCGGCATTAAAACCCTGTACGGCAGCAAAGCGCATGTCGTTTACATCAAGCGTGTAGGGCATTATTAACTGTGGTTTACCTTCTTTAATACTGTAAAAGGGCAAATCGTCGCTGTAATCGTCGGCGTCATATAAAAACGTGCCATTTTCCGCCACAAGGGCTGCGGTATTTGGGCTAGTTCGGCCGGTATACCAGCCTTTGGGCTTTTTACCCGTAAGCGTTTGAATAATCTCAATGGCTTTTTGCATGTGCTCGCGTTCAGTTTGCTTATCTATATTTTGATAGTTAATCCAGCGCAGGCCATGGCTTGCAATTTCGTGACCGGCTTCAACAAAGGCTTTAGCTACATCGGGGTGACGCTCAAGGGCCATGGCAACCGCAAAAATGGTGACCGGTATATCGTATTTTTTAAATAAACGCAGTAACCTCCAC
>NZ_AUTP01000120.1:0-16588 GCF_000498075.1 Pseudoalteromonas sp. TAB23 | reverse complement strand
TAATGCCAGTCAGTTAAGCTGACTGGCATTTTTCTTTTTATGGGGATACTTAGATGGTTTTGGCTTAACCCATCGGGGGTATCTTCTATCCTCTCGTCTAGCTGGAAGCTTAAATAAGACCAGTGTATTGAGTAAGTGCTGCCAGTGTATTGGAATGTTCCCTGGACTCATTATAGATACTGACGAGAAATACTGAATGACAGCCATCGAACTGCTAGAGAAACTAAGCTGGTTAGGCCATATCCCTGTAACTGTCGCCGCCATCGTCATTATTCTTCGTATTAAATTATAGGCGAGTAACACGCCCCATAGCTCCTGACGCACCATGTCTGGACGCTTGCTTCTTAAATGGTATGCGCTATCAAGCATGGTTTGTTTGATTTCTCTAAACCCAAGTTCTATCTCCCAACGATGACAATATAATTCAACAATTTCATTACCTGGATAACGCAATCTATCCGTCATCGAGGTTAATATACGGTAGCTTTTGCCCTTTATTGTTTTACTGATTAATCTCGCTTTAATCGTTTCAGGAACATCGGGAAAGTTTTTTTGTGCATGCTTTGTTGTTTTCAATTCAATGATATGGTCATTTTTACCCGCGCTGGAGATGATTTCATACTGTAAGTCGGGCCTTGCTGGTATCAGCCAGTGCCTCATCTTCCCAGTTTGGTGCCAACGATTTAACAGGCCTAAAGAATAATATCCTTTATCAAACATAGTCAGTGAATTATCTGGTGTACGTTCAATTAAACGCTCAGCTAATTTCATCTCGTTGGTTTTATAGTTATCAAACTCGCTACTGAGCAGTTGATGGCTGGTCAATTCCATATGACAGACCATGCGTATTTGAGGAAAGGCTGTATCACCGTATTGGTTGCTACCAGAAGAGAAGGCTTTACGATTATCAGGCGTGTCGGCTGTTCGCCACACAACACCGTCAACAGCTAATAGGTTCAAGCCATTCCATGTTTCGAATGACTGTTGCTTATACATTGATTGAGCAGATTTATTGAAAACGTGTTTAACGGAATCATCACCTAACCTTTGTCTCGCTTGTACCATCGCACTTGGAGCAACGAGTTGGTTCTTGCCAGGTAACATGATATCTAGCTTATTAGCGATATTCCAAACCGATTCTTTTCGAAACAATGCCATGCCAATAACTGACCACAAAACGGCCTCAAGCGGTAACCTTCGCTTACGAACGGTTGCAATCCCAGCTTGTTGAAAACCTTGTTCAATGATTTCAGGGTCAAGAATTTCTGATAATTTTTCAAAGGTATGGTATCGGCTGCTTTCTTCAAGTGTTGCTTGCAGTGCTTGTTCTATATTCACAAAAAAATCCGTAGTTAGTTTCCTAACTACGGATTTTGCATGATCGTTTGGATCGGTCAACCGGTCATTTTCTTAACTGATCGGCATTAGCCTTTTGGCCCCCTTTTTACAAGTTTAAAATATGTCTGAATATAAATATCCCGCTGCTGACGTTTTTCATCAAGAAGAAATTAAAAAAAGTACGTTTATAGTTCACATTGCACATACCCCCGATTTAAATTCAGCTAAAGCATTTATTAAAAGCATTGAAGAAAAGTATAGCGATGCGCGTCATAACTGCTGGGCACATGTGGCAGGCAACCCCNCCCCGGTGGCAGCCATGTTTATGGTTTTTCGGACGATGGTGAACCAAATGGCACTGCAGGAAAGCCTATGTTAAATGTGCTGGTGGGTTCAGGCCTTGGCGAAATCACAGCTGTTGTTACACGTTACTTTGGCGGCATAAAATTAGGCACGGGCGGGTTAGTACGTGCTTATGGTGGCTCATTAAATAATGCATTAGTAAAATTGCAAACGGTACTTAAAGTTCCCAGTGTTGAAATTACTGGGAGTAGTGAGTACAGCATGCAAGGCGCGATTGAGCAGTTATTAAAAACAAAGTATCAAGTGCTTAATATTGATAAGCAATTTACTGCTAATATTGAATGGGTGATTACAATAGATAGCCGCGAAGCTCAGCAAGCAATCAAAGATATTTTTGATTTAAGTCACGGCGCAGTTGAGTTAACTATTAAAGAGTAATAACCTACACAAATTGCATGTAATGCATACTGACCCTATTTAATTTGGTTGATACTACTCAGCCTGAATTTACTAATAATAAAAGCGACAAGCTAAATGCAATTTCGTACCATCATAAAAATTCTTGGCCAACTTGTTGCGCTGTTTAGTATTACCATGGTGCCTCCGGCACTGGTGTCTTTAATATATAAAGACGGTGGTGGTGTTCCTTTTGTTTTAGCATTTATCTTTAGTGTTGTTATTGGCATGATGGCTTATTACCCAAATCGCCATGAAAACGGTGACTTAAAAGCACGTGAAGGCTTTTTAATTGTTGTTTTGTTTTGGCTGGTACTTGGGGCGTTTGCGTCCTTGCCGCTTATATTTTTACAAGAACCTAATTTATCGCTCGCCGATGCGGTGTTTGAAGCATTCTCTGGCTTAACAACCACCGGCGCTACAGTACTTACCGGTATTGAGTACTTACCTAAGTCGGTGTTGTTTTATCGCCAGCAACTCCAGTGGTTTGGCGGTATGGGTATAATCGTACTCGCTGTCGCTATACTCCCCATGCTAGGTGTTGGTGGTATGCAGTTATATCGCGCTGAAATACCTGGGCCTGTAAAAGATTCCAAAATGACCCCGCGAATTGCCGATACAGCAAAGCACCTTTGGTATATTTATGTGTCACTGACTATTGCTTGTATGCTGGCTTATTGGGCAGCCGGGATGGAGTGGTTTGATGCGATATGTCATGCATTCTCAACGGTCGCGATAGGTGGTTTTTCTACTTACGATGCTTCCATGGGGCACTTTGACAGCCCTGTAATTAACTTTATTTGTGTGTTCTTTTTAATTATTGCCGCTGTTAACTTCTCCCTGCACTACGCTGCAGTGGCGAGTCGAAACGTACAAGTTTATATTCGAGACCCTGAGTTTAAGGTGTTTTTGTGTATTCAATTAGCGCTGGTGGTTATTTGTTTTACCGTACTTTCCTCTAACGAAATATTTGCTAATGGCGATGAAACCCTCGATCAGGCGTTATTTCAGGCTGTTTCTATGAGTACAACAGCAGGCTTTGCTACTGATAACTTTTCAACATGGCCTTTGTTTTTACCTATTTTACTTATATTTTCGAGCTTTATTGGTGGCTGTGCAGGCTCTACTGGTGGTGGTATGAAAGTAGTGCGCGTGTTCTTACTGTACTTGCAGGGTGTGCGTGAGCTTAATCGTTTGGTGCACCCACGGGCTATATATTCAATCAAGCTGGGTCGAAAGGCGTTGCCAGACAAAGTAGTAGAAGCCGTGTGGGGATTTTTCTCTGCATATGCGTTGGTGTTTATTATTATTATGTTAGCGCTTATGGGCACGGGTATGGATAACATAACTGCGTTCTCAGCCACTGCGGCTTGTTTAAATAACTTAGGTCCAGGTCTGGGTGATGTAGCATCGCATTATGGCGCTATAACCGATGCTGCTAAATGGTTGCTTACCATTGCAATGGTGTTTGGTCGTTTAGAAATATTTACTTTATTAGTGTTATTTACGCCTACTTTTTGGCGTGGATAAACGAGCGGCTTAAGTTTTAAATTACGAACTATTGGGAAAGGGATATGCCAACAAATTTAGAAAAGCTAAAGCATATAAGTGTAGGCAGCTTAGTTGACCTAGAAATATTAACACCTACAAGCAGTAAGCGTGTTAAAACTGAATTAGTTGGTTTACTCGATAAACAGTTTATTATTTTAAATTATCCCAATGCTAAGCGTTTACCTGCAGCGAGTGACTATTTACGTGATGGTGTAATGGTTGTTGTAAGAGCACTGATTGAAGGCAGTGGCGGGCAAGTTATTGCGTTTCGCCAGCAAATTATGTCAGTAGCCTCTCATCCCGCTAAACTCGTCTTTATTAACTTTCCTAAGCAAGTGCAGCTATTTGCGCTACGCTCGCAAACACGCATACCTACCTTGTTACCTGCAAAGCTAAAACTAAGTGACGATAGAGTGCTTGAAGGCCTTATTAAGGACATTTCACTCACTGGTGTAATGTTTGATATTAGAGGCGATCAGCAAGCTGAAGGTATTAAAGATATGCAATGCACTGTCGTACTCAATAGTAGTGATAAAGATTTTGAAGGTGAAATTTGCAGTGTTAAAGAGCATGTCGCAGGTGTGCACTGCGGAATTAAGCTACTAGCAAGCGAGGATGAAATGAAAACCTTTATGAAAGAGCATTTTATAGACCCATCTGCGCTTGAGCCCACCGTTGAATAAATCGTTTTTCGCTTATTTGCAACAAAATGGCGTTTTACGTGAGGTATTTATAAAGTATTTTTTTGTTTTTATATAATTAAAAATATTATTCAAATAAAACAATGTTTTACGTGTTTTTTATTATGGCTTGTTTTTTGTTGTTATAGCTACTTCGTTAAAATTAACCTTAATTATTTTTTAAAATCCCTCCTTTTATAGATCTACATTTTAAAATGTATCTTTTTATATAAACATAACTATTTGTTTTTAATGACTTTAGTTTTTCACCTCTAAAGCGTGTTGCGAAAAGGCAACAGTAATGACTCTGAAAATTCCTACTTATTGTACGTTTTCTTTTTAATTTGTTGAAATTTAATGGCTTTTCAATGTTGGCATTTAAGTTGTAATAGTCAGGGTGTACTGAACGAAATCGTGATTCAAAGTGAAATACTTAATCGCACACACATAAATTTGAAGGATACATATTATGAAAAGCATTAATAAAACTTTAGCACTTATCGCTATTGCATCTTCTTCAGCCGCTTTTGCAGCAACAGATTTTGACACACTTGATGTAGATGGCAGTGGCACAATTAGCCAAGCAGAAGCATCAGTAGACGCAAAATTAATGAGCATGTTTTCTGAGCTTGATACTGACCAAAATGGTGAGTTATCAAAAGAAGAATTTTCAGAAGCTTAATTAAAAAGTATTTATCCTGAGTTGCCAAAGACAACCTAAGTAGGCAAGGGAGCTTACGAAAGAGGATAACAAGGAAGTTAAAAATTACGTTTTAAGTTAAACGAAGCAATTTTTTTGATAGAACATTGAAGGATTAAGTTATGAAAAATTTAAATAAAGCATTAGCACTTATAGTACTAGCATCTTCTTCAGCTGCATTTGCAGCATCAGATTTTGACAGCCTTGATATCGATGGTAGCGGCACAATTAGCCCAAGCGAAGCGGCAGTCGATACAGATTTAATGGCTGAATTTATTGAGCTAGATACCGACGGTAGCGGCGAGCTTTCTAAAGAAGAATTCGCTAATTACTAATTACTAATTACTAATTACTAATTACTAATTAATCTTTTCAGATTAAACATTTTTCACAGTCAGGGATCTTTGAAAAGGACTTCCCATATTACTAGGAATATTATTATGAAAACATTAAATACAACACTTGCAGTTATCGTTTTAGCATCTTCATCAGCAGCATATGCCGCAGTAGATTTTGCCTCTTTTGATGCAGATGGTAACGGTGCTATTACAATGGAAGAAGCAAAGGTTAACCCTCAGCTTGTAAAGATTTTTGATGATTTGGATACTGATGGTAATGGTGAAATCTCTAAAGAAGAGTTTTCAAAAGTACAGTAATCAATATTTAAGCATACTCCATTAAAGCCGCCTTAGTCAGCGGCTTTTTTGTGTATTAAATTAACTAATTAGAGTAACTATTTAAAGGAATATAGCACTTACTTGGAATAGTTTTTCTACAACGGTAATGTGTTTTTTGTCGATTAAAAACATGATGACATGATCGCCCGACATAATAATTGTATCGTCGTGAGCTATCAACACATCGTCATTACGTACTATTGCCCCAATGGTTGTACCTGCAGGAAGTTTTATGTCGGCAATCGCACGACCAACCACTTTAGATGTGTTTTCATCACCATGAGCAACCGCTTCAATGGCTTCTGCTGCGCCTTTACGCAGTGAATACACGTTAACAATATCACCACGGCGTACGTGCGTTAATAACGCTGATATAGTTGCTTGTTGTGGCGATATGGCAATATCTATTTCGCCGCCTTGTACCAAATCAACGTAAGCTCCACGTTGAATAAGTACCATGGTTTTTTGTGCGCCCATACGTTTTGCAAGCATGGCCGACATAATGTTTGCTTCATCGTCGTTGGTTACGGCAATAAATACATCGACTTGTTCAATATGCTCTTCTGAGAGCAGTTCTTGATCAGATGCGTCACCACAAAAAACGACCGTGTTATCGAGCATTTCTGAGAGTTGCTCGGCACGTTCTTTACTGCGTTCAATTAGTTTAACGGTGTGGTTTTTTTCAAGTGAGCGGGCAAGGCCTGCCCCAATGTTACCGCCACCAGCTATCATAATTTTTTTGTACGAACGCTCAAGTTTTTGTAGCTCGTTCATTACTGCGCGTATATGTTTTGTAGCGGCAATAAAGAATACTTCGTCATCGGCTTNAATAACGGTGGTACCCAATGGTTTGATTGCTTTACCTTGACGATAAATAGCGGCAACACGAGTCTCTACATTAGGTATGTGTTCTTTAAGTGCAGATAACGCATAACCTACTAATAAACCCCCATAGTAAGCTTTTACGGCTACTAACGAGAGCATGCCATCAGCAAACTGCAATACTTGCAGAGCACCAGGGTAGTCAATTAAACGGCGAATATACTTAGTGACCAGTGCTTCGGGAGCAATGTAATGATCGATTGGTAAATCATCGTTTTGAAAAAGTTTTTCGCGGTATTTTAAGTATTGCTCTGAGCGAATACGAGCAATTTTAGTGGGCGTTTTAAAAATACTGTATGCCACTTGGCATGCAACCATGTTCACTTCATCTGAACTGGTTACCGCTATAATCATATCGGCATCTTCAGCACCTGCACGGCGTAATACATCAGGATGCGCGCTGTGGCCCATAACCCCTTGTAAGTCGTACTTATCTTGAAGTTCACGTAATCGGTTACCGTCTATATCAACAACGGTAATTTCGTTTTGTTCGCCAACTAAGTTTTCAGCAAGCGTAGCACCAACTTGCCCGGCACCGAGTATAATTATTTTCATTATTTACCCGTGGTATTGATCATAATTTAATTAAAAAAATAGCCATTTAATGTTTCATAAATGGCTAACTATTAAGTGTACGGCTATTAGGCTTTTTTAACTAGCTTAGCGTAATAAAATCCATCACTTTCACCGGGCAGTAACTGCAAACCTGGCGTTGTTACGGTATCGTTTTCGTGTAGAGGTATATGTTCTACATCATCATTATTAGCTAAAAACTTAGCAACTTGCTGTTGGTTTTCTTGTGGAAGAACCGAACACGTAGCATATACCAATGTGCCACCTGGTTTTAACAGTGGCCAAATGCTATCAAGAATATCGCTTTGTAACTTAGCTAAGTCTTCGATGTCTGATGCGCGACGTAACCATTTTATATCAGGGTGACGGCGAATTACGCCAGTGGCCGAACAAGGCACATCAAGCAAAATACGATCAAATAATTTTTCATCCCACCAAGTATGTGGTTGTGATGCGTCGCCACATTGTAGGTCTGCACCTAAGCCAATACGAGTTAAGTTTTGCTTAACACGTTCAAGGCGAGTTGAGTCGCTATCTAGTGCAAGTACATCTGCATCAGCAAGCTCTAAAATATGACATGTTTTACCGCCAGGGGCGGCGCAGGCATCCAAAATATAGTCGTCTGCTTTAGGTTCTAAAAAGCGGGCTGCTAACTGTGCTGCAGCATCTTGTACTGAACATGCACCTGTATCAAACTCAGGTAACGAAAATACATCACGTGGTTTGGCAAGCTTAATCCCATCAATAAAATCAGGGTTTAAGGTGTGTTCAATATCGTTAGCGCTAAGCATGTCGCTGTATTCTTGCGTGCTAAATTGGGCTTGATTGACACGAAGCCACATTGGCGCTTGTTGCTGGTTTTCTTCAAGTAGTGCTTCCCAGCTATCTGGGTAGGCTGTTTGCACCTGTTTAATAAACCAATTTGGATGGTTGTATAAACATACCGGAATAAGCTTCGCTTTTTCTTCAAGCTCAGCTTGTTGACGCTGAAAGCTACGTAAAATGGCGTTTATCAGCCCTTTTAATCCTAAAGCGCGTAGTTGAGCCAGTGCGTTAACCGTTTCTGAAATGGCAGCATGAGGTGGTACGCGCATATGCTGCAGTTGATAAATACCTACGTATAATAAAAACTGAAATATTCTACGTTTACCTTTTAATGGCTGCTCTACTAAGTGTTGGCAGTAATTTTCAAGGCTCGGTAAGTAGCGTAAAACGCCATAACAAATTTGCTGTAGCAACGCTTTATCTTTAGGCGGCAAGCCTTGGCTTGCAAATGGAAGTTCTTGATTAAGCGATGCGCCTTTATCAACTACGTTATATAAAGTTTCAGCGGCAAGCGCTCGTACGTTTGGAACATTACTCATTGTTTTCGCCTAATATTGTGCCAGGAGTAACCCAGTCACTACGACCATTTAAAAAGTCGTTAATTGCCATTGGTTTTTTACCTTGCGGCTGTAATTGCGTAATACATAAAGCGTGTTCGCCACACGCCACTACTACGCCATTTTTGTCGCTTGATAAAATTTGCCCAGGAACACCTGATTGCAGCATAACCTGCGCTTGATGAATCTTTACTGTTTGCCCACCCATTTGGGTAAAGCACATTGGCCACGGGTTAAAAGAGCGAATGTTTCGCTCGATTTGAAGCGCACTCATGGACCAGTCGATATCAGCTTCCTCTTTAGAAAGCTTTTTAGCGTAGTTAGCAAGTTCATCGTTTTGAGGTTCAGGGGTGATCTCACCATTAGCTAATTTATTAATGGTTTCAATTAACGCATCTGGACCTAGCTCAGCAAGCTTTGTATATAAGCTTGCGCTAGTTTCTGTTGTGCTAATAGGGCAGCGGCTTATATGTAGCATATCGCCGGTATCTAGCCCTTCATCCATTTGCATTATTGTTACGCCGGTTTGTTCATCACCTGCCCAAATTGCGCGTTGAATAGGTGCAGCACCGCGCCAGCGCGGTAATATAGAGCCATGCACATTTAAACAACCTAAACGTGGCGCTTCTAAAATAGCTTTAGGTAAAATTAAGCCATATGCTACAACAATCATAATGTCGGCATTTAAGCTTGTTAGCTCAGCTAATGCTTCATCATTTTTTAATGACTGTGGCTGAAAAACCGGTAAGTTGTGCTCAAGCGCTAGCTCTTTCACTTCACTGGCTTTTAATTTTTTACCACGACCTGCAGGGCGATCTGGCTGGCTATATACACCCACTATTTGGTGTTCGCTTTGTATCAGCGCTTGTAAATGACGTGCGGCAAAGTCCGGCGTACCGGCAAATATAATGCGTAATGGTTGAGTCACTGAGTTTTCCTAAGGTGCTTATTACTGTTCTGCAAACTTGGCTTCTTTTTCAAGCTTTTTACGAATACGTTGGCGCTTTAATGGAGATAAGTAATCAATGAATAGCTTACCTTGAAGGTGATCTAGTTCATGTTGAATACAAATAGCCAATAATTCATCTGCATCTAGTACAAATTCTTCACCGTTTTCGTTAAGTGCAGCGACTGTTACTGTTTCTGCGCGGTCTACTTTTGCATACGAGTTAGGTACTGATAAACAGCCTTCTTCGCTAACGGTAGAGCCGTCTTTTTTAATGATTTGTGGATTAATTAATACCAGTGGCTCGTCGCGCTCTTCTGATACATCAATAACAACGATTCGTTGATGAATATCTACTTGCGTGGCCGCAAGTCCAATGCCATTTTCATCGTACATTGTCTCTAGCATGTCTTTTACAATTTGGCGTACTGTGTCGTCAACTTGTGCAACATCTTTTGCTATAGTACGTAAACGTTCATCTGGAAATCTTAAAACTTCTAACCTAGCCATAGTTACCTTTTTCACTTGTGCTTAATTTAGGGTATTGTATGCTCTTATTTTAGCCATTCGCGTTCACCTTTAACAGGTTTTGGGCAATAATAATGAAAAAACAATACAAGGAAGCTCAATGAAATCTCCATTACTTGCAATCATGCTTACGTTAAGCGCTGCGTTTCCCGCAGTTGCTGACGTGCTTAAAATAAAAAAAGATGCACCAAAACAGTATGTTGTAAAAAAAGGCGATACACTTTGGGATATTTCTGGCATCTATTTAGATGAGCCTTGGCTATGGCCTGAACTTTGGCAAATGAATCCACAAATTGACAACCCGCACCTAATTTACCCCGGTGATGCATTAGCGCTGATATACGATGCAGATGGAAACCCACGTTTAGTGATTAATAAAGGATATAGAAAGCTATCTCCTCAGGGTCGTATTACACCAAAAGGGCGTAATGCTATTACTACTTTGCCGCTTGAAATGATCAAACCGTATATCAGTTACGAACAAGCAATGAACAGTGACGATATTAAAGGCAAACCTTATATTTTAGGTGCTAACGAAAATACTAAAACACAAACGTTAGGCCATATTTTATATGTTAAAGGCGACTTACAAGTACATAAAGCATATGCCATTTACCATAAAGGTGATCCTTACACTGATTTAACCGGTGAAGTGTTAGCAACGCGTGCATCTTACGTGGGTATCGCACGTGCGTTTAGAGCGGGTGATGAACACAATGGCGTGCCTTCGTCATTACGTGTTGAATCTGTTAAACGAGAAATTCAGCAAGGCGATTTTTTAATGCCGGCAATGGAAGGTCAAATGCTTCCTGCGTACTTTAATATTCACCGTCCTTCTGAGCCTGTAACAGGGAATATTATTGCTTCCCCACGACAAGTTAGAGAATTCAGCACAATGGATGTTGTAGTGCTAAACTTAGGCAGTGAACAAAACATAGAAGCGGGTCATGTATTAGATCTAGAACGTCAATCGCCAACGGTTATTGATGGTCCTCGTGGCCCTCGTTACCCAGAAGATTCTAGTAAATACGAGAAGCTTTTATCTGATGTGAGCCAACTATTTGGTGGTGAGTCTGACGAAGAGAGCACAACGTGGACTATGCCTAAAGAAAAAGTTGGCGAGCTAATTGTCTTTAAAGTGTATGACAAAATAAGTTATGCATTAATAACTAAAAACCAGCACCCAATTCGCATTGGAGATATTGCAGTTATTCATTAAGAAGTAGCGAGTCGGTGCTCTAGGAGAGAGCATGGATCAGTCATCTGGCAAGCTAGCCCACTGGCTTGCCTTTTATATGTGTAAAGGGTTGGGTATCAAAACCCTTTTAGCACTATCTACAAACTATTCCCTTGGGTCGTTATTCGACTTATCTCATGACAAGCTTTTACAGCTTGGATTAACCGCTAATCAGGCGAGTAATTTACTCAATACCAATTGGCAACAAGTCAGTCATTATGAGCAATTAATTACGCTGCACAACATTACGGTTGTCTGTATTTTTGATGCGCTTTATCCAGAAGATCTCCGACAGATTGCCAGTGCGCCTTTATTACTATTTTGTAGGGGAGATGTCTCGTTATTATCTACTCCACAAATTGCAATTGTAGGGAGTCGTAATGCCACACCTACCGGGCTTGAAATAGCATCAGAATTTGCATACGAGTTAACTTTAGCGGGTATTACAGTTACCTCAGGTATGGCACGGGGAATAGATGGAGCAGCACATAAGGGCTCTCTTGCTGGTACGGGTAAAACCATAGCGGTGCTTGGTACTGGGGTTGATATTTACTATCCTAAACGCCATAAACTATTAACAGACCAAGTTTTAGAAAGTGGCCTGTTGGTGAGTGAGTTTTTACCAGGGGCAGCTGCTCATGCGCATAACTTTCCGCGCCGAAATCGTATTATTTCTGGGTTATCGTTGGGAGTGCTTATTGTTGAGGCTGAAATTAAAAGTGGTTCGTTAATTACAGTACGCTATGCGCTTGAACAAAATAAAGAGGTATTTGCAGTACCGGGTTCTATTAAAAACCCGTTAGCGCAGGCAAGTCACTTTTTAATAAAGCAAGGTGCTAAGCTGGTAGAAAACGTGGCTGACATTCTTGATGAGGTGAGTTTTACTTACGACAATAATGTATGTAACAAAGAGCAGCCTATTCAGGCAAATTCTCAATGCGAGGTTTTAAATAGCATTGGCTTTGAAGTAACCAGCGTAGACGACATTGTACGTCGCGCACAGTGGCCAATAGACAAAGTGCTGGCTAGGTTGCTCGATTTAGAATTAGACGATCAGATTGAGCGAGTGTTAGATGGTTATATTAAGTTAAGCGCAGGGAGGTAATATGTTTGATATTCTTTTATATCTTTTTGAAAATTACATTCATAGCGAAGCGGATATATTTGCAGAGCAAAATGAATTAACCGATGAGCTACTGCGCGCGGGTTTTAATAAGCCTGAGATATTTAAAGCACTCGATTGGTTAGAGCAACTCGCCGATTTACAACACAGTGACGAGTCTCCTTATCTTATTACTAACCCTAAAGATGCTGTGCGTATATTTACCGATAGTGAATGCCAAAGGCTCAGTGCTGAGTGTCGTGGCTTTTTAATGTTTATTGAGCAAATAGGCGTAATTAACAATGTAACTCGTGAGATGGTAATGGACTGTTTAGCCTCTCTCGATAAACCAACCATAAGCCTAGAAGATTTAAAATGGATTGTACTTATGATTTTGTTTAATGTTCCTGGCTCTGAAGAGGCATATGAGCAAATGGAAGATTTGATTTTTGATGAACCCAGCGAACTTCTTCATTAGAGATAATTATCTTAATTGTACTCAAATTACTTAAACGGATAAGCACGGCATTGCTTGTATCTTTAAGTGGTTTGGGTATATTAGGCGAAAATTCACTAACCTATTAGGATCACCATGAGTAAAATCGACCATTCGCTTTTCTCGGCGAACAAGCACGCCCTCGAAAAAGAATACGAGATATGCCCACAGTGTGGTTCAGAGTTAGTGATCCGCAATAGTAAATCAGGCCCTTTTTTAGGATGCGCAAGTTACCCCGAATGCGATTTTATTAGGCCGTTGGCACATCACGATAGTAACGAAATTAAAGTTCTTGAAGATTCAGCATGCCCGCAGTGCAGCAAACCGCTGGTGGTTAAAAATGGGCGCTACGGTATGTTTATTGGGTGTACGGGTTATCCAGAGTGCCATTACATTGCTAACGAAAATGAAGAAAAACAAAGCGAAGACACTTTGCCAAGTTGCCCTAAATGCAAAAAAGGTCATTTAGTCGCGCGCAGTAATAAATTTGGTAAAGTATTTTATTCTTGTGATTGCTATCCAAGTTGTAAATACACACTTAATAATAAACCGGTTGAACACCCGTGTCCTGAATGTAACTGGCCTATCGTCATAGAGAGAAATATGGCAAACGGCACATTATTGCAATGCCCACAAAAAAGCTGCATGCATAAGCTCACCCCAACTGAATAACGTTTAATTATATCTGGAGACTACTTTGTCAGACCTTTCAAATACGCCCACTGCAATAACATGCTTAACGCAAGGCGAAGTTATTTTATACCCAACAGAAGCTGTATATGGTTTAGGTTGTGATCCAGATAATCAACAAGCCGTTGAGGCACTATTAGCTATTAAGCAGCGCCCGGTTGAAAAAGGACTTATTTTAATTGCTGATAACTACGGACAATTATTAAAATACGTAGATGATGCAAAAATACCAATGGATAAACGAGCTGATATTTTTTCCAGTTGGCCTGCTGCAATTACATGGGTTATGCCGGCATCTAAAAGCACGCCTAAATGGCTCACAGGGCAGTTTGATACCATTGCAGTAAGAGTAACAAACCATCCAACAGTAAAACGTTTGTGCCAAGAGTTTGGTAAGCCACTAGTATCAACCAGTGCAAACTTAACAGGACAAGAAACTGTTATTAGCATTGAGCAAGCTAAAGCACAATTTGCAGAACAAGTTGGCTTTTACGTTGATGAGCCATTAGGTGGCAATACTCAACCAAGCACAATAAAAGACGCCATGACTGGCAAAATATTTAGAGGTTAAAATGCAAAGCGAATTATTAGATCAAGTAAAAGCATACTTTATGGCTTTGCAAGACACTATTTGCCAAGGTTTGGAGGCTGCCGATGGCAGTGCTCAATTTATAGAAGATAACTGGCAGCGAGCAGAAGGCGGTGGTGGTCGCACACGTGTAACCACTAATGGCGCTGTAATAGAGCAAGGCGGAGTTAATTACTCTCATGTATTTGGCGCTTCAATGCCTGGCTCGGCAACAGCACACAGACCAGAGCTTGCAGGGCGCAGCTTTCATGCGTGTGGTGTGTCGTTAGTTATTCATCCTAAAAACCCTCATGTACCAACAAGTCATGCCAATGTGCGCTTTTTTATAGCCGAAAAAGAAGGCGAAGAGCCAATATGGTGGTTTGGTGGCGGATTTGATCTCACTCCTTTTTATCCAGTATTAGAAGACGTACAGCATTGGCATCAAGTTGCTCACGACATTTGTGCGCCATTTGGTAGTGAAGTTTATCCAAAATATAAAACATGGTGCGACGAGTATTTTTATTTAAAGCACAGAGACGAGACGCGCGGAGTAGGCGGTTTGTTTTTTGACGATTTAAACGAACTTGGTTTTGAAAAGAGTTTTGCGTTTATGCAATCGGTGGGTAATGGATTTTTAGATGCCTATTTACCTATTATTGAACGTCGTAAAAATGATGAATACACAGAGCAACAACGTGATTTTCAGCTTTATCGTCGCGGACGTTATGTAGAGTTTAATTTAGTATGGGATAGAGGCACTTTATTTGGATTACAAAGTGGCGGGCGCACTGAGTCTATATTAATGTCTATGCCACCACTTGCACGCTGGGAATATAACTATAAACCAGAGCCAAGTAGCCCAGAAGCTAACCTATATCAATATTACTTACACCCGCAAGAGTGGCTAACTAGTAAACCAAGTGAGCTGATAGCCAGAGAATGGCAATTATAACAATTACACAGTAATCAAAAAGGCGCTAATTAGCTGTCTCTTGATCACAAGTCTGACTCAAGAGATTTTGCTAAATCGTAGCCTTCCAGGATGGCTTGTAACTTAAGCCATCCTTGCCATAACACTTTCACAGATGCACGCCCTGTGCGCTTGGTATCTTTCCAGCCTCCTAACTTTGCCAGTTCCTGATACGCCCATGACATATTTGGAGCAGTTTCAGGCAATGGTGTTTTTATTCTCTTTAACCACAATAACTTCCATGCTTTGGGAGATAACAGTTGTTCACAACTTGGAGAATCAGGCTGCTCATTGGTGAACTTTAGTTGCAATATTCGCGTCGCAATAAAGCCATTAATCGTCACCAATCTTTCCATGTTATCTTGGCTTTGAAGGCGTAAACTTTCGATATCCGTGCCATCACTTTTCCAGACTTTATGGTATTCCTCTACAAGCCAACGGTGCTCATAGTAGGTGATGATAGCTAAGGCGTCTTCTTTGCTGGTGACTGGTTCACTGGTTAATAGGTGCCAGCTTAAGCCGTTCTCAGCGTTTCCTCGCTCTGCACAGCCGACATAGTAAACTGGTAGGGAGCGTCCTTTCTTATTGTAAGGCGCTTTGAGTGTCACTGGCGCATAGGTGATATCCAGTGTTGCGCTTCGGGCTTTTCTTCCTCCTTTTTGTGCAATGTGGATGTGTTTGGTGCCTGCACTCATCAGCTCGCTTGCGAACGCATAGAGCTTATCCTCACCTTCTTCAATATGACGACTTTGCATCGAGCGTACGACGAATCGTTGCTGCTCGGTCAGTTTATACTGCAAGTATTCGTAGATGTCCGCTTCGCGGTCACACACCGATATCACGTTCGCCATTTGTCCTTGCAGCCGCTCTGCCATCGCTCGTGACGCTGACTCCCACTTGTAACTTTCTTTTTCTTCGTAAGAAGTCGTCGCGTGTTTTTCTCTTTTTCCAATCGTGTTGATATCACGACTCCAGCGAGACTGTTCAATTAATCCCACAACTTGCTTTGTGTCTGGCGCAAACAGTAATACGCTATGAGCTAACAAGCCTCGTTGTTTTGCTCCTCGTCCGACATGACCCAAATCATCTCGAATGGAGGAATGTTTATAAATTAGTGTGGTCGTGTCTTCTAATGCGAGCAATAAGTTATGACTTTTTGCTTGTTCAACCGTGGCTTTAAAGCCTGACTCTGCTATAGCCGTTGCGTCAATATTCTCGTTGCGAATAAAGCGGTAGGCACCTTCCATATCNGGCGGGGGATTGAGTGATGTTCACAAGTGGTTTTCCTGGTTCATTTGCAAGCGTTGATGCTAACTTTACCAGACGCGCTGTTCTTCTTGGATCACCTAAGTCCGATTTACCGAATTGTTGTTTTGCCCAATGAGTATGTTCGTTAATCATAATGTGCCCTCAAACAAGATTTGAAGATCTGATCATGACATTGAGATTTAGTTCAAAAAAATCCCCGCTAATTTCTTAGCAGGGATTTGTGTATAAGAGACAGCT
>NZ_AUTP01000119.1:0-21295 GCF_000498075.1 Pseudoalteromonas sp. TAB23 | reverse complement strand
ATTACGCTACGATAGTTGCTACAACACCAGCACCTACAGTACGACCACCTTCACGGATAGCAAAACGAAGACCTTCATCCATCGCGATTGGTGCGATTAGAGTTACTGTCATCTTGATGTTATCACCAGGCATTACCATTTCTACGCCATCTGGTAACTGTACGTCACCTGTTACGTCAGTTGTACGGAAGTAGAACTGTGGACGGTAACCTTTGAAGAATGGAGTATGACGACCACCTTCATCTTTCGAAAGTACGTATACTTCTGAAGTGAATGTAGTATGTGGGTTGATTGAACCAGGCTTAGCTAGTACTTGACCACGTTCAACATCTTCACGCTTAGTACCACGTAGAAGTGCGCCGATGTTTTCGCCAGCACGACCTTCGTCTAGAAGCTTACGGAACATTTCAACACCAGTACAAGTAGAACGAGTTGTATCATTGATACCAACAATTTCTACTTCGTCATTGATGCGAATGATACCAGCTTCAACACGACCAGTTACAACAGTACCACGACCCTGGATTGAGAAAACGTCTTCGATAGGCATGATGAATGGCTTATCGATGTCACGCTCTGGCTCTGGGATGTAAGTATCAAGTGCGTTTGCAAGCTCAACAATCTTATCTTCCCACTCTTTCTCGCCTTCTAACGCTTTAAGCGCAGAACCAGCAATTAGAGGTAAGTCATCACCTGGGAAATCGTATTCTGAAAGAAGTTCACGAACTTCCATTTCTACTAGTTCAAGTAGCTCTTCGTCATCTACCATGTCACATTTGTTCATGAACACGATGATGTAAGGAACGCCAACTTGACGAGAAAGAAGGATGTGCTCACGCGTTTGTGGCATAGGGCCATCAGTCGCAGCAACTACTAAGATCGCGCCGTCCATTTGAGCAGCACCAGTGATCATGTTTTTAACATAATCGGCGTGACCAGGACAATCTACGTGTGCGTAGTGACGTGAAGGAGTATCGTATTCAACGTGAGACGTTGAAATAGTGATACCACGTTCGCGCTCTTCAGGAGCGTTGTCGATTGATGCGAAATCTTTAGCAACACCGCCGTATACTTTTGCAAGTACGTTAGTGATTGCTGCAGTTAGTGTAGTTTTACCGTGGTCAACGTGGCCAATTGTACCAACGTTTACGTGCGGTTTTACGCGTTCAAACTTTTCTTTTGCCATGACGGAACCTATCAGTTTTGTGTATCTAAATTACATATGAAAATAATCCACCAGAGGTAGATTAAGTTAATTTTTTCAAATAGTATTTTCTGACAGATAAAGGAAGTAATCAAGGAGATTCTTAGGACTGGTGCTGATAGGCAGAGTCGAACTGCCGACCTCACCCTTACCAAGGGTGCGCTCTACCAACTGAGCTATATCAGCAACACAAGAACTGGAGCGGGCAGCGGGAATCGAACCCGCATCATCAGCTTGGAAGGCTGAGGTAATAGCCATTATACGATGCCCGCATAAAAATCTGTTCTTAAACTACCTCTAACCGTCAAGAATAAAGTGGTGGAGGGAGCTGGATTCGAACCAGCGAAGGCTGAGCCGTCAGATTTACAGTCTGATCCCTTTGGCCGCTCGGGAACCCCTCCACGATAATTCTCTACTAATTCACTTCCGGTAAAAGGAAAGTGGTGCCGACTAACCGAGTCGAACGGTTGACCTACTGATTACAAGTCAGTTGCTCTACCAGCTGAGCTAAGTCGGCACTGCTTTAGTACGGGGCGAGATATTAGAGTAAGGTTTATTGGGATGCAACAATAAAATTAAAAAAAGTGTAAATTTTTAGTTTAAATGCTCAATATTCACGCGAAAACGCGTTTTTTGCACTTTTTTATACTGTTTCGGTTAATTCGTACCAATAATTCAATCCCTTCATTACGAGCAATGAATCAAAAATACTTCCTGCAAATTGCTGCTGCAATAGTGAGCCATAGCCACCAGCAAAAATAATTTGTGTTGCTTGTTCTGTTTTTTGAGCCGTTAAATTCAGCTTAGCTTGCTCAATTGCCCCGGTGGTTGCCACTAAGGCACCGTTTTTTAAACCATTTGGCGTGTTTTTACCCAATTCATTAGTAAACGGTGTTTTACCGTCATCAAAAACACGTTGGGTGTTTTGTGTAAGCGATGAGGTCATTAAATCAAGCCCGGGTAAAATCCAGCCACCTAAATGTAGGCCTTCACTATTGAGCACATCAATTGTTGTCGCAGTACCCGCATCAACAACAATACATGCTGTGTTTGGATATAACGTAAAGCCTGCAATAAGCGCAAGCCACCTGTCTATGCCTAAGTTACCCACATGCTCGTAAGCACATACAAGATCTCCAAGCGTTTTGGTTACCTTGGCCTCAAAGCAAGTAATATTATTGCTAGCCGCTTGCGCGAGAATATCGTTTAGTAAATCACTGCGCCCTACGCACGCATAAATCACTTCGGTTATTTGCAACCAAGGTAGGTTATTTATATCTGCTGGTTGTGCTTGCTCGTTATGCCACAGCACAGCTTTTAGTGATGTATTTCCTACGTCGATCAGTAATCTCATACTTGCGCCTTTCTGAGGGAGACTTCCCCACCGTAATAACTTTTCACTTCACCATCTTGGCGAATTCGTATTCCACCTTGTGGGTCAATACCTTCGCATATTCCACGCCAGCTTCGGTGTCCTGTATTTAGCTCAACATAATCGCCAGCAAACGCATTAAGCGAATTCCATTGCTCATACATATCTTGTAAGCCAGTTTGACGATACTGCACTAAGCGCTGCTCTAAATGATAAGTAAGTGACGCCACCAGCTGGTTTTTATCAAGCTTTTGAGTATGTTGATTTAAGTCGGTCCACGCTTGGTCTATATGTTGGCTAAAACTCTCAGGCATTTGTAAATTAATACCTATACCAATCACTAACTGACAAGGTCCTTGCGGTTGCCCATCTAATTCAACCAACACACCTGCAAGTTTTTGTTTATTTATATAAATATCGTTAGGCCATTTAAGCTCTACGTCAATTTGGTATAACGCTTTAATTGCATCATAAACAGCAAGGCCTACCGCAATTGATACACCCATTGCAGCTTGAAGCCCGTCATCTAAACGCCAAAAGTAACTGTAATACAGATTAGCGCCAAATGGGGATTGCCAAACACGGCCGCGTCGGCCGCGCCCTGCTTGCTGCATTTCAGCAACAATAACAGTACCAGACTCAAGCGCTGTTTTAGCCTGTATACGGCGCATAAGCTCGCTGTTGGTCGAATCAATAATAGGGTGTACTTCTACATCGGCAGTATTAGCACCTAGCGCTTTGTAGTGCTGATCAATTTGCGTTTTATTTAAAAGGCCCACTTGGTTATTTAAGCAATAGCCTTTGCCAGTCACTTTAAAAATGTCCAAGCCCATTTCTTGTAACGTTTTGATATGTTTACTCACCGCAGCTCGGCTAATTCCTAGCTTTTCACCCAAGGCTTGGCCAGATACAAAGCCCCCTTGGTTAAGTGCATTTAAAATAGCGAGTTTGTTTCCATCAGGTGCTTTCATTGCTCAGGCTCCGCGTTAATATGGCATTCGCTGCGCGCATCTATTAAACGTACTTCGTGTTCTAGCATAATGTTGTAACGTGTATAAACCACTTGCTGAATGTGTTTAATCATATTTATTAGGTCGATACCTTCACTATTTCCGTGATTAACAAGTACTAATGCTTGTTGTTGATGCACTTCGATACCGGCCTCACGGTGCCCTTTTAAACCACTTTGATCGATTAACCAACCTGCCGCGACCTTGTGATGACTTTGCCCATATTCGTAATGAGGTAAATCTGCAAATTGCTTTAATAGTTCAGCTAACTGCTGGTTGGTTATTATTGGGTTTTTAAAAAAGCTACCCGCATTGGCAAGTGTATATGGGTTAGGTAATTTGCTATTGCGAGTTTGTATTACTTGATCGAATACTGCTTGCGGGGTAATGCTTGAGAGCTGTTGCAGGGGGCCATAACTTAATACTGGTTGCCATTTTTTTGGGAGCGCTAAATGCACTTGCGTGATCACCGCTTTATTTTTGAGAGCATTTTTAAATATTGAGTCTCTGTAAGCAAATTCACATTGTGTATTATTTAGTGAGTGCATAGTTTTAGTGGTTATATCAAAGTACTCTACCAACTCAATAAATTTAGCTATCTCAGCGCCATAAGCACCAATATTTTGTACCGGTGATGCGCCAACAGTGCCCGGTATAAGTGCTAGATTTTCAAGCCCGGGTATATTTTTCTCTAATAAATAACTGACTAGTTGATGCCAGTTTTCGCCTGCAGCAATACTTATTAGTGTGTCGCTCTCACGCTCGGTAATTTTAATGCCTTTTAAGGCTATTTTTATAACCGTACCCATGTAGTCATTTAAAAATACGGTATTACTGCCCTCGCCTAGCAAACAAAACGGTGCACTAAAACTTTGCGTTTTAAGTTGCTCAAGCTGAGTAATTTCAACAAAATTTTGGCATTGGCTGTTTAATGCGAATGTATGTAAGGAGTGTAATGAATGCGCCACAAAGCTCTCTAAAAATACCGGTAACTAATCGCAATAGTTTACCTCATCGTCGCAAATGTGGCACTAGATTGTAAAAATCACTCAACCCACCGTGTCAATCGTGATATAAAACCAGCACTTTTTTATTTGTGTTCAGAGTAATGATGAAAATTAAACCTCTTTTTTTAAGCCTCGCTATGGCGGGTATGTGTTCGCAAACAATGGCTAATGCGATTGACCAAAACTCGTATGCTAACCTTGATGATGTTGTTACTACTCACTTAAACCTTGATTTAGATGTCGACTTTGCCGACAAGCAGTTAGAAGGTTTTGTTGAGCATACTCTTCAGTGGAACAACAGCAAAAGTAGAACTCTCGTACTTGATACCCGCGACTTAGACATTGATAAAGTAATGTACAAAGATCAAAGTGGTAACTGGAAAAAAGCGACTTTTGATTTAGCTAAGCGAGATGACGTTAAAGGTTCAAAGCTTACTATTAAGTTTAAAAACCAAGCTGAATTAGTTCGTATTTACTACAACAGTCGTCCAGAAGCATCTGGCCTGCAATGGTTAACACCAGAGCAAACGGCAAGTAAAACACATCCATTTATGTACAGCCAATCGCAAGCAATTCATGCACGTAGTTGGATCCCAGTGCAAGATACACCCGCAATGCGTGTAACTTACTCTGCACGAATTCATACACCAAAAGATATACGTGCTGTAATGAGTGCCGATAACAAAGATGCGCTTTATAAAGATGGCGACTACATTTTTGATATGCCACAAGCAATTTCACCTTACCTAATTGCTATTGGCGCAGGTAACTTAGAATTTAAAGCAATGTCGCACCAAACTGGCATATTTGCTGAGCCTACAATTTTAGATGCCTCAGTTGCTGAATTTGACGACACCCAAGCCATGATCGACAAAACAAACGCCATGTACGGCGAATATGCATGGGGTCGCTACGACTTATTAATGCTACCGCCAAGTTTTCCGTTTGGTGGCATGGAAAACCCACGCTTATCATTTATAACTCCAACGGTTGTTGCCGGTGATAAAAGCTTAGTTAACCTTATTGCCCATGAGCTTGCTCATTCTTGGTCAGGTAACTTAGTAACTAACGCAACGTGGGAAGATTTATGGTTAAACGAAGGTTTTACCTCGTACGTTGAAAACCGCATTATGGAAGAAGTATTTGGTCGTGACCGTGCGGTTATGGAACAAGCACTTGATTCAGCGTCTTTACGCGCACAAATTAAAACAATTGATGCACCAGATACACGCCTTAATTTAAAACTTAATGGCCGCGACCCAGACGATGCGTTTAGCTCAGTGCCTTACACTAAAGGTCAGTTATTTTTAATCTATCTAGAAAACAAATATGGCCGCGATAAGTTTGACCCGTTTGTAAAAGCGTACTTTAAAGAGTTTTCGTTTAAATCACTTACTACCGCGCAATTTGTTACTTACTTAAAAGCTAACTTAATTGAGAAGTACCCTGGTGTTGTAAGTATGGATAAAGTAAACGAATGGATTTTTGAGCCTGGCTTACCAAGTGATGCGCCAAATCCTACGTCTGATGCATTTGATAAAGTAGATACTGCAACAGCAGCATGGTTGAAAGGCGACACAACAGCAGCTCAACTACCAACGGCTGATTGGTCTGTGCATGAGTGGCTACACTTTTTAAATAACTTACCACGCGATTTAAGCATAGAGAAAATGAGCGAGCTTGATAGTGAATTTAACCTAACGCAATCAACTAACGCTGAACGTGCGTTTGCTTGGTTTATGCTAGCAGTAGGTAATGGTTATCAACCAATTTATCCTGCGCTTAATAAGCACTTATCAGGTATTGGCCGTCGTAAGTTAATTGTGCCGTTATATAAATCACTTATCACTAACGGTAAAAAAGACTGGGCACAAAGCGTGTACTTAAAAGCACGCCCTGGGTATCACCCTCTTGCGCAAGGTACTATTGACGCATTATTTGAATAAATAGCGTTAACTAGAAACTAAAAAGGGCCAAATTTGGCCCTTTTTGTTTTTCTGTTATTTTACTTTGTTACTTTTTCTAAAAAAGCTTTACGCTCTGTAGTTGTGGCTTGTTGCCACCAAAAATCAAGCATTTGCGGCGCACTTGGCATTCCTTTACCTGTAATTGGTGCTATCGGCTTTATTGGCTGACTAGGACGTGAAGGTCCTGCAGGCATTGTATTTTGCATTACCGGTTTATTGCTTGCTAGCTGCGTGTTAGAAATAACACTTAAAGGCTTAGCAACAGCGCTACTTTTTGCTTTTAAACTAACTTGTGGTGCTTCTGCAAATACTTTTGCAGATACTGAATTTTCAGCACGATTAAACACTAAGGTATAATCTTTACCTGCTTCAACAGTTACACTTACCCAAAATGGTTCCGACTCCACAACTTCATGCGTGTCATAATCATCTTCATATAAATCGGTGTACTTTAGCCTAAGCTGATAAGTTCCGGGAGCAAGCTCTACATCATCAATACGACTAAACAAAGAGCTTTCTAGCATTTTATCGCCCACTTGCAGTGGTACAAATTCTTCTGGAAAGTGAATATTCTCAGCATTAGCCGAAAAACTAAGTAGTAATGCAACTGCACTACTTATTAAAATTGGTTTAAGCATATTAACTCCTTTATTTGATTTCAGTTTGACACTGCTTTGAAAGTTTGTCATTAGTGAGCTTAAAATTCACAACACTTAATTAGGAACACACTATGAGCCAAGAAACTATTTTTACCAAAATCATTAATCGTGAAATCCCGGCAGATATTATTTACGAAGATGAAAACACTCTCGCATTTAAAGATATAAACCCACAAGCGCCATTTCATGTATTAATTATCCCAAAAAAAGCAATTGCTACTATAAATGATATAAATCCTGAAAACTCACATTTAGTAGGCAATTTATACGTTGTTGCGGCAAAATTAGCTAAGCAGCACAATTTTGCTGAGGACGGATACCGCGTGGTCATGAACTGTAACGAACATGGTGGACAAACCGTTTATCACATACATTTACATATGCTTGGCGGTAAAGAAATGGGCTGGCCACCTTACCAAAATGTAAAAAAAGTAAATTAATTAAATATTTTTATCTAACTATTCTGCTCAACCAACTAGTTACAAATGTTATGATTTTTCATGGTTATAAAGAATAAATAGTTACTTATTTGCAACATTTTATGTTTAAATAATCGTAAAATCGTATTTGTTATTGAGTGCTTCAGCGACTTTCTAATACAAAAGGTGCGGAAGTCGTGATAAACTTAAACAGTCAGCTTTATAAAAGAGTATAAAAACATGAGCAGTTCAGCCTTTTTGTTATTAGATCAAGAGCCAATTAACACTATTGGTATTAACGTTTTAGAACCTTTGTTAAAAACGCAAGGCCTTGACGTAACCACGGGTACTAATATTTTAGATATACCTGAAGGGACTCGACTTTTGTTTATCGAAACATCTAGCAAGGATGCATGGGGAAAACTAAAAGAACAACTAGTAAACCTACGTATTAAATGCGATATCATATTATTTAATCTAGACGAAAACCCTGAGCTTGCTAATCGTGCATTGTTGAGCGGTATTCGTGGCGTATTTTACACAACAGATAACGCCGATGTATTAATGAAAGGTATTCGCTTACTACTTGAAGATCAGCTTTGGTACCGTCGCGATATTATGTGTAATGCATTAAATCGTATGCTGCAATTTAATAAAGATGCGCTGCATAAACTAACCGAAGGCGATATTGAGCCTGTTAAACTTACTAAGCGAGAAAAAGCAATAATCTCACTAATGAGTAAAGGTTCGAAGAATAAAGAAATCGCAGAAGATTTAAGTATCAGTCCACACACAGTTAAAACACATTTATATAGCGCATTTAGAAAAACTAAATGTCGTAACCGTATTGAGCTCCTATCTTGGGCACAACAAAATATCCCTGATGAAATTCGTTAATCATATATTTAGTTTAAAATTAAAAACAGACACTTAGGTGTCTGTTTTTGTATGTGTTACACACTGATTTAATACCAATTTGCTTGCCTAAGTGATCTGTTTTGAGGATTGGTATAAGTGTATACTTTTGATAACTTTAGTTTAATAGCTACTTTGCTGGAATATTAATGCTCGACTCCTTCACTCTTTACTTTGCCAGCATCGCCATCATGGTCGTAATGACCTTACTTAACTTTTTGACATGGCGAACAAACAAACAAATATCGGGCACGCTGCTATACATTTTTTATCCCATATTGCTATTAGGCTCTGTTATTGGCTTTACTCTTGTTGGTGATACACATAATTTAGTAATTATTAGCGCTGCCAGTAGCATGATGTTTGCCGCATCAATAGTGCACTGCCTTTCACTTAGTCAGTTTTTAAATTATCGCGGTATTGGTTTTAAATTACTCTGCTCAGTGACCGCTTTTTGCACTGTAATGCTTGGCTATTACACCTTTTTTGACCCATCTTTACACGAAAGAGTGATTGCATCCGATATACAACACATAGCAGAAGCCGGTTTTTTACTGTTTATATTTATTAAGTGTGCACGCAAACCCTATCCTAATGGCAGTATTGTATACATAACCATTTTAACGCTTGTTGCTTTAAGCTTTATTGGCCGCTCGTTATTTATGGATAACATTGAACAAAAAAATCTTTTAGTAAACGGCTGGTTTAGCTCTTTATTATTTTTAAACGGGGTAATTGCGCCCATGTTTTATGCTGCAGGTATGGCCTTATTATGTAATGAGCGCAGAGAGCAGCACCTCAATAAACTCGCCGATAAAGCACAAAAAGACTTAGAAATACGCGGGCTCTTTTTATCAACAATAAGCCACGAAATTCGCACCCCACTAAACGGTATTTTAGGCAGCGCCCAACTTGTTATGAACCAAACAAGTGATACCCGCAATAAAGCCTATTGCGAGGCAATTATAAATTCTGCCGAATCACTTAACTTATTGGTAGATAAGGTCCTTGATTACGCGAGCCTAGATCAAAGTGACGAAGCGCTTTACGAAGAAGATGTAGAGTTTAAAACATGGCTTAATAATTTATGTTTATTACTAAGCCCTCTTGCCGAGCAAAAGCAACTCAAGTTTGAACTAATATGTAATATTCCTGAGCAAGCCTGTTATTACTGCGACCAGCAAAAACTTAGGCAAATAATTATTAATTTAGTGGGTAATGCCATTAAGTTTACAGACCACGGAACCGTTAAAATTCAGGTTGATTTAGTATTAGAAAAACAACTTGAGCACACTATAAAAATTAGTGTCAAAGATTCAGGGCCAGGTATAGAAAATGATGAGATAGCCTACTTAACAGAACCTTATGTACAAAGTAGTGCAGGAAAAGAGAAAGGCGGAACCGGCCTTGGCTTAGCTATTACCAGTCGCCTGCTTGAAAAGCTCAGTAGCCGACTCGAAATAGCCAGCCAGCTTGGTACTGGTAGTGTATTTAGCTTTACCGTTACTTTTACTTTAGGTGAATTAAGCCTTGTAGAGCAGCGCCATCAAACTAAAGATTACTTAACAGGTCTTGATGTACTACTGGTTGAAGATTTAGATTTAAATCAAAAAATTGCTATAGAATTTATGGCCGACGATGAGCACAAAATTAAGCTCGCAAAAGATGGGAAAAGCGCCATAGAACTCATGCAAGCTCACCACTTCGATGTTGTTTTGCTTGATATGAACCTACCTGATTTAACAGGCCAAGAAGTACTTAAACGTCTAAAACGCATTGATCATAAAAATCAACGAACTCCAGTACTCGCATTTACTGCAAGCCTTAGCCCTGACGAAGTAAAAGAGTATTTAGAATTAGGAATAAAAGACATTGTAGGCAAGCCTATTAAGCACGAAAAGCTTCGCCAAGCACTTAGCGACTCTCAATCTAATCAAACTGCGAGCATTGCAGTAGAGCTTATTGATACCTTGTATGACAAAACAGCGGCCGAAACACTCACCAGCTCGTTTAGTGAAGATGAAGTATCGTCGATTTATAATGAGTTTGTGCTTTCGGCGCGTAACAAGCTAATTCGCTGTCAAAAGCTTATTGATCAACAACCAGAGCAATGCATTAAGCTTTTACATCGCCAAGCAAGTACTGCTCTGCAACTTGGTTTTAATCGCTATGGTATTGAGCTTAAAAAAATAGAGCGTCGTTTACTCGATAAAAAGCCACACAACGATATGCTTGATGAAGCGTTAGATCTGTGGCAACGCAGCTTAGAGCAATATTTAAAGTTTGTGCGCGGGCAGTTAGAGTAATAGTGTATTAGCTTTAAAAATAGCTAATTATTAGCCTCTTCCATATTTATCATCAAATCGCTCTATATCGCTTTCATTAAGTACAGTGCCGGTTTGCACTTCAATGACAATTAACGGCTCTTTTTGATTATTAGCCAAGCTATGAATTTGCTTTGCGGCGATATAACACGATTGGTCGTGCGTTAGCGTATGTACTTGCTTATCAATACACACATCTGCAATACCCGAAACCACAACCCAATGTTCAGCGCGATGCTGATGGCGCTGCGTCGAAAGCTTAGCACCACTGTTAACAGTAATTTTCTTAACTTTAAAGCTAGTGCCTTCAACCAAAGTACGGTAATTCCCCCATGGGCGAAAAACCACTTGATGATGATTAAGTTTATCAGCCTGTGTTGTAGCAATTTGCTTAAGCAACAAAGGCAAAGAATCTAGCTCATTTTGGTTTGCAATTAACGTGGCATCATGAGTATGAATAATTGCTAAATTGCTTACTCCAAGCGTGGCAATAGTGTGTTCAGCCTCGTTAATAACTAAGTTATTAGTGCTTTTTTGAGCCATATAATTAGCATTTAAACTATTACCGTTTTCATCTTTTTTTGTAAGCGCATCAAGGGATGAAAAACTACCTACATCACTCCATTTTAAATCAACAGGCATAACAACTACGTTATTACTGCGCTCTAAAATGGCGTAATCAATTGAATAGCTTGGGCAGTGTTCAAGCGCACTATTGCTTGGGCGGGTAAACCCTAAATCTTTGGTAAATTGTGCCGCTGCAGCGACACTCGTTGCTATTTTTGGCGCAAACCGTTCTAGCTCTTTTAAATAGGCCGCAGGGGTAAATAAAAACATGCCGCTATTCCAGCTATAACCACCTTGAGCTAAATAACGGTTCGCTGTATCTAAGTCAGGCTTTTCTTTAAATTGAGCAACATCGTAACAACCCGTTCCAACAATAGCCGCGCCTTGTTTTATATAACCATAACCAGTATGCGGCTCTGTAGGAGTAATAGAAAATGTAACTAGCTTTCCTTGCTCAGCAAGTTTTACAGCTTCAGGGAGCTTAGCTGTTAATACATCAAAGTTTTTAATATGATGATCGGCAGGCATCACTAATAGCGGGCCGGTAATCCCATTTTGCAGTGCATAGTGGGCGGCTAATGCGATGGCAGGCGCGGTGTTTTTACCTTTGGGTTCGAGTAATAATGCAGTAGGAGCTGAGCTTTCAGCCTGCTCGGCGGCAATAAATCGGTGCTGTTCGTTACACACTAAAATAGCATTATCAAACAACTCATTAGAAACACGCGCCAATGTACTTTGCAGCAATGACATGTTTTCATTTAGTAGTGATAAAAACTGTTTAGGCATTGCTTGGCGAGAAAGCGGCCACAAGCGAGAGCCTATGCCACCAGCTAAAATTACAGGAGTGATTAAAGTGTTCATAATGTATATTAGCCGCCAACAAAAATATCAGCGACTATTTTAACACTTTATTGGCTCTGCGCTAAATTAACGTGTCTATATTAATGTAAAAGGGTCTGCATCTAAATAGGCAGGAAACGCTGCTTTAAACTCATCCAGTGGCGCTTTTTCAAGCGTGATAGTAACTAGCTGCTCAGTGTCATCTTGCGCTTTAGTTAATGCATCGCCTTTAAAGTCGTATACTGCGGTACCGCCATTGTGCGCCACACCATTACCGTCGTCACCCACGCGATTAACGCCTACTACGTAGCATAGGTTTTCCATTGCACGCGCCATAAGTAACGTATCCCAAATATGGCGGCGTACAGCAGGCCAATTTGCTACGTTTATCATTACATCGTAGTCGTTATTATTGCGTTGAAATACCGGAAAACGCAGGTCATAACATACTTGCGGTAATAGTTTAAAACCATTGATTTCAAAAACTTTGCGCGCTTGCCCTGCTACAACGTAGTCGCCCTCACTGCCTAAGCGAAATAAATGGCGCTTATCGTAATAACTCACCTCTCCATCGGGTTTTACCCAATAAAACCGATTTGCTTTTTTATCGCCTTGTGCAACAAGTACCGAACCCGCAATAACCGCATTATGTTTATGAGCCTGCGCTTTTAACCAAGTCAGTACTTTACCATTTTCGGGCTCTGCACAATCTAAATTAATAGCAAAGCCAGTCGAGAATGTTTCTGGCAGTAAAATAAGATCGGGCTGATGCGTAATTGCGTCAAGCTGTTTATTAAACATGGCTAAATTAGCGTCTTTATCAAGCCAATAAAGCGAGCTTTGCAATGCTGTAATGGTTAAAGTTGACATAATATTTGCGCAGCCTCTATGAGAGTGTTGTCGTTTTTAGCAAAGCATAAGCGAATTACTTTATCGGTTGGTGGTTTTTGNCCGCCACACCTGCTTGCTCAACTAACCAATGGCAAAATTCAACATCGTTTAAATCCGATACATCACTGTAATCTAATAATAAAAAGTAAGTGCCTTGGCTAGGTAAAATTTTAAAACGACTATTACTTAAATGGCTCGCTAATAAGTCGCGTTTTTGCTGATAAAACCCACTTAGCTCATCTATATGCTCGCCTTGCTGCTCGAGCATATCGGCAAGCGCATGCTGTGCGGGGGTAAAACTTGAAAACGTAACGTACTGATGAATTTTTCTAAATTCGACAGCTAAATCGGCAGGTGCAATACAGTAACCCATTTTCCAGCCCGTACTGTGAAACGTTTTACCAAAACTCGATATAACAAAGCTTTTGGCAAATAATTCATCATCGCGTAATACGCTTAAATGTGGTTGTTCATCAAACGTAATGTGCTCATATACCTCGTCGCTTATTACATACAAATTGTGAGTACCAACTAACTCTTTAAGCTCTTTTATATCTTGTGGCTGTAATATTTTACCGCTTGGGTTATGAGGCGTATTTATAATAATTGCACGGGTATTTTTAGTAATTACTTGGCTCACTACTTGCCAATCAATAGTGTAATTTGGCGCACTTAAAGCAATGTGTACCGACTTTCCACCAGCGAGTTCAATTGCGGGTTGGTAGGAGTCATATGCAGGGTCAAATACAATCACTTCATCACTGGGGCGCACGATTGTTTGAATAGCCACAAACAATGCCTCTGTTGCACCTGAGGTAACAGTAACTTGATCAGCTGCGTTTATAGCAGCTGCATATTTACGCTTTGCTAAATCAGCAATTTGTTGCTGTAATCGTGGTACACCACTTGAAGGTGAATATTGATTAACGCCCTGCTGCACATAATAATTTAACTGCGTTTTTAAAAGATCAGGAGCATCAAACTCAGGAAAGCCTTGAGAGAGATTAATTGCCGAAAACTCATTAGCCAACCCACTCATTTGGCTAAATATACTAACGCCTAAATTTGGTAATTTACTTTCAAACACGTGATGCCCTTAATGATGGTTTTGCGCTTAAAGCGATGCTATCATTGCTTAAAACAGAAGTATAGCCGTCTAAAAACAATTAACTTTACGCTCATTAGTGAGGAATGTATGCAAAACAATACCGCTATTTCACAACTTATTGAAGCCGGAAAATGGGTTAGCCAAAAAGGCTGGGTACCCGCAACAGGTGGAAATTTTTCAGCTCGTACTAGCACTGGCTTTGTTGTTACGGCAAGTGGGCACGATAAAGGCTCACTTACGCAAGAGCATTTTTTGCAATTAGACCACCAAGGCGAGCGCCTAGCAGGAGCTGTAAAGCCATCGGCAGAAACACAATTACACCTAAGTTTGTATCAGCTTATACCTGATGCACAGTGTGTTTTGCATACTCACTCTGTAGCCGCCACCGTACTGTCGCAAATTACCCAAAGGCATCAACTTGATTTAACAGGCTATGAAATGCAAAAAGCACTGAGCGGCTTTACTTCGCATTTAGAAACGCTGAGCATTCCTATTTTCGATAACGATCAAGATATTGACCGATTAAGCCTGCTGGTCAGTGACCATCATTTACATACGCCGATAGAGCACGGCGTACTGATACGTGGTCATGGCTTATATGCAGTAGGGCGTAATATTGATGAAGTTCGTCGCCACCTAGAAGCCTTAGAGTTTTTATTTAGTTGCGAACTAGAGCGCCTGAAAATAATCGGTATTCAAGCGGGAGTAACTAAATGATTAAAGCTATTTTAACCGACATCGAAGGCACAATAACCCGCATCTCGTTTGTTAAAGAGGTGTTGTTTCCTTACGCGGCAAAGCAGTTACCTACCTTTGTACGTGCCAATGCTGATAAGCCAGATGTAGCCGAGCAAATTAATGCCATAAAAGCCCTTGTCGAAAAGCCAAACGCCGATATAGAAGAAGTCATTAGCACTTTACTTACCTGGATTGATGAAGATAAAAAAATCACTCCACTTAAGCAGTTACAAGGCTTAATTTGGCAAACAGGGTATGAACACGGTGATTTTAAAGGTCATTTATACCCAGATGCATTTGATTTTTTACAAGCTCAACACAACAACGATATTACTTTGTATGTGTACTCGTCAGGGTCGGTAAAAGCGCAGCAGCTACTTTTTAAATACAGTGATTATGGCGACATTAGCAGCTTGTTTACTGACTTTTTTGACACCAAAGTTGGCGCAAAACAAGAACAAACAGCCTATAACACTATTGTTAAGCTATTACCGTTTAAAGCAGCAGAAATACTCTTTTTAAGTGATGTAGCCGGTGAACTTGATGCCGCGCAAGCTGCAGGCTTAAAAACACTACATTTAATTCGTGATGGGCAAGCAAGCACTAAAGCACACCCTTATATTAATGACTTTAGCCAATTTAAATTGGGGCAATTAGTATGAGCCAATTAACAGTGTATGCCGACAACGATGCAACCAAAGCACTTGTAAACACATCAAATGCTGATGATATTGCAAAGCAACTAGCTAAAGTAAACGTACGTTTTGAACAGTGGCAAACAAATGCAGATATTAATGAGCACACC
The DNA here is from genome assembly GCF_000498075.1 of Pseudoalteromonas sp. TAB23. Taxonomy (NCBI): domain Bacteria; kingdom Pseudomonadati; phylum Pseudomonadota; class Gammaproteobacteria; order Alteromonadales; family Pseudoalteromonadaceae; genus Pseudoalteromonas; species Pseudoalteromonas sp. TAB23. The sequence continues at coordinate 5,469 of NZ_AUTP01000119.1, read as the reverse complement.
ACCCATGAGCAAATTATTAGTGCGTACAAAAGCGATATAGATCGGTTAAAAATCGAAAATGGCTATCAAACAGTAGACGTTATATCTCTAGCTAAAGGTAATCTTGGCGCATCAGAGCTGCGCAAAAAGTTTTTATTTGAACATACTCATAATGAAGACGAAGTGCGTTTTTTTGTAAAAGGCCAAGGGCTATTTTGCCTGCATTTAGGCAATAAGGTTTATCAGGTACTTTGCCAACAAGGCGATTTAATTTCAGTACCTGAACTTACCCCGCATTGGTTTGATATGGGAAGCGACCCTGAGTTTACTGCCATTCGCTTATTTAACAATACAGAGGGCTGGGTAGCAAAAAGTACTGACTCGTCTATTGCAGAGCAATTTCCCTTACTCGATTAATAAAGCTCAGTGCACGCATGCCTAAACTATATTTTCTATAAGCGTATTTATGCAATTTGCAGGATGACTTCAATCACTTAACTCTGTAATATTATTTTAGCAATGCAGCTGATAAAGAGTAACTTTCCAATGGTGAACGAACAATATCAAAAGTCTAAACAACAACTAGCCTACTCACGTAAGCAAGTTGAAAAGGCTGGTCGTATTTTTCGTAAAAATGAAGGTGATTTTGACTTTGCAATAGAGGTTGTACAAAACTATCGTGCAGCACATTTATATCCGCTGACTATTATTAAAAACCTCGTATGGAAACATGTAAAAAAGCTTCATTTGCTAGAATCGGCGACTATAGTTAGACGCTTAAAGCGCTTGCCAACTATTATAGATAAGTTACAAAGAGCCTCGTTGGATGGTAAAAGTGAAAACGCAATAAATCTGAAGCGAATGCACGATATAGGTGGCTGCCGAGTAATCTTAGATAATCTAGAGCATCTATATCAACTCAACGCCAGTTTAGACTCGAGTAGAGCAGTTCATAGCGTTAAGTCATATGATTATATTGAAAACCCAAAAGCGACAGGCTATAGAGGTATTCATCGTGTTTATAAAAGTTATAACAATTTAGAATCTCACGATTATAAAGGCTTTCAAATTGAAGTTCAGTTGCGCACTAGGCTTCAGCACCTTTGGGCTACTACTGTTGAAATTGTAGATATTATTGAAAAAGAAACACTAAAAACCAATCCCCAAGCAGCCGACACAGATTGGAAGCGATTATTTTTTATCATGGGTGAGTTTCTTGCAGTCAAAGATGGTTCAAATCAATTAAGTTCACAACAATCGCAGGCCTTTGTTGATGAGCTTTCGGCACTAAATAAAAAGCTAGCCGCATTTCATAAGCTTGATGCATTTAATCGCGCATTCCAAGTTGACGAAATTAAAAATAAATCGAAAGATACAGGCTTTGCTTTACTCGTTCACAACACTGAAACACAAATGGGTCGAGTCTTTTTATATGCAGAGAATAAAAAGCAAGAAGCTCTAACACATTACGCCGAACAAGAAAAACAAACTCACAATAACGTGCTTCTGGTAGCGGGGAGCGACTTGAAATCAATAGAAAAAGCCTACCCCAACTACCTAAATAGTACCTCTGAGTTTCTTTCAGAATTCAGTCGCATATTATTGAGTTAGCTCTTTAAGTTTACCCATTAATACTTGTTGCTGGTCATACACACCCGTGTCTAACACCCACCCTGTGACCAGTTTTGCCGGCGTTATATCAAATGCAGGGTTATACACATTAGCATTAGTGGGCGCCCATAAAGCCTCACCAAAGCTACCGCTAACTCCGCGCACTTCTTGAGGATTACGTTGCTCTATTTCTATATCATCACCACACGCGGTGTTGGTATCAAGCGTGGTAATAGGCGCGACCACATAAAATGGAATGTTATGAAAATGCGCTAGTACGGCTAAATTATAGGTGCCCACTTTATTAGCAAAATCACCATTGGCGGCAATACGATCAGCCCCCACTACTATTTTATCTACCTTACCTGCAGCCATTAAACTTGCTGCCATATTATCGCAAATTAATGTGTAAGGTATTTTCCAGCGCTCAAGCTCAAAGGCAGTTAAGCGACCGCCTTGTAATAATGGTCGTGTTTCATCAACCCACACATGTACGTTGCCATGTTTTTGCTGCGCTTTATAGATAACACCTAGTGCAGTACCAATACCAGCGGTTGCAAGCGCCCCTGTATTGCAATGAGTTAATACATTGTCGCCACTATTTATAAGCTCGGCGCCACGGGTTGCCATTCGTTCACACAGCTCAATATCTTCAATAAACAACCGCTCAGCTGTACTAACAATACCGGCAACATAATCGCTTTGCGTTAAAGCTTTTCGCAATGCCGCCATACAATGCATTAAATTAACTGCCGTTGGACGAGTGGCCTCTAGTTCATTGATTGCTTTTTCAAGCTCACTTTTTACTACCCCTTGTTCAGCTAAATACGCCACTAACAAGCTCGCGCTTAAACCAATAAGTGGAGCTCCACGTACTTTTAAACTAATGATCAGCTCTTTCATGGTTTCTACATCATGGCATTGATGCCATACCTGCTGGTGAGGAAGTAAATATTGGTCGAGCACACTAAGCGACCCGTTTTCATATTTTAAACTGCTTGCGATTAAATTTTGCATAATGCTTAAGGTATTAAAAATACGTAACGTTATTTTACACCACTTTGAATAACTCTCAAGTTAGACTTATAGACATCTAAACATTTAAAGGTATAGAATGCTTAAAAGCTGATTTTTGAGATTTAAACCATGACTAACTATGTTGCTTTTAACGCACAGCGCGCTATCGATTACGTATCGACATTAATTGAATCTAAACAATGTAATTTTTTTGCTCAAGGACAAACCTTATCGGCATATGAGTTTGGCGATGGCAATCTTAATTTGGTATTTAGAATTACTGATGAGCAAAACAATAGCGTTATTTTGAAGCAAGCTCTGCCTTACGCGCGTTGTGTGGGCGAGTCGTGGCCATTAACACTTGATAGAGCTCGTATAGAAGCGCAAGTTTTGCTTAATCATGGCGCTATTTGCCCAACTTATACTGCTAGGGTTTTACATTATAGTGAAATGCAAGCGCTGACTATTTTAGAGGATTTAGGTAATTTACAAATACTGCGCACTGCACAAAATAATGCGGAGCAATTTCCTAAATTGGCGCAGCATGTAGCGACCTACTTAAGCCATACTGGCTTTTATAATTCAGATTTTTATTTAACCGCACAAACTAAAAAAGCACTCGTTAGTCAATTTACTAATCCTGAGCTCTGCCAAATCACTGAAGACTTATTTTTTAGCGATCCGTACATTGAGCACGAACGCAATAACTACCCAAAGCAACTACAAAACGAAGTTGATGCAATACACAAAAACAGCGTATTAAAGTTAGAAATAGCAAAACTAAAAGCTAATTTTTTATCTAACCCGCAAACATTACTTCATGGTGACATGCACAGCGGTAGCATTTTTGTTGATTGTAATAATACAAAGATGATTGACCCAGAGTTTGGTTTTTTTGGACCTGCTGGGTTCGATATTGGCTCTTTTATTGGCAATTTACTTTTAAATTACTGCGCACAATACGGGCATATTGGAGATTTTGTGGCTCGTCGTAATTACCAAACCCACTTATTAAGCACCCTTGTTGAATGCTATACCTTATTTGAACAGCATTGGCTTACGCTTATAAATGAGCACACTACTGAAGGTGCGCTAAAGGTTACAGGCTACGGTGAATACTTTATAAAGGGCGTATTACAAGACGCCATTGGCTACTGTGGTGCTGAGTTAATTAGGCGCACCATAGGGCTCGCACATGTAACCGATATAGATAGCATAAATGATGAGAAAGCGCGTCTTATAGTGCAAAAACAAACATTAGCACTAGGCGAGCAACTTATTTTGAATGCCCAAACATGCGACAACAAAGAAGCATTTTTTAGTTTATTAATAAGCCAATTAAACTAAAAAACATTAAAAAGGCGCTATTAGCTGTCTCTTGATCACAAGTCTGACTCAAGAGATTTTGCTAAATCGTAGCCTTCCAGGATGGCTTGTAACTTAAGCCATCCTTGCCATAACACTTTCACAGATGCACGCCCTGTGCGCTTGGTATCTTTCCAGCCTCCTAACTTTGCCAGTTCCTGATACGCCCATGACATATTTGGAGCAGTTTCAGGCAATGGTGTTTTTATTCTCTTTAACCACAATAACTTCCATGCTTTGGGAGATAACAGTTGTTCACAACTTGGAGAATCAGGCTGCTCATTGGTGAACTTTAGTTGCAATATTCGCGTCGCAATAAAGCCATTAATCGTCACCAATCTTTCCATGTTATCTTGGCTTTGAAGGCGTAAACTTTCGATATCCGTGCCATCACTTTTCCAGACTTTATGGTATTCCTCTACAAGCCAACGGTGCTCATAGTAGGTGATGATAGCTAAGGCGTCTTCTTTGCTGGTGACTGGTTCACTGGTTAATAGGTGCCAGCTTAAGCCGTTCTCAGCGTTTCCTCGCTCTGCACAGCCGACATAGTAAACTGGTAGGGAGCGTCCTTTCTTATTGTAAGGCGCTTTGAGTGTCACTGGCGCATAGGTGATATCCAGTGTTGCGCTTCGGGCTTTTCTTCCTCCTTTTTGTGCAATGTGGATGTGTTTGGTGCCTGCACTCATCAGCTCGCTTGCGAACGCATAGAGCTTATCCTCACCTTCTTCAATATGACGACTTTGCATCGAGCGTACGACGAATCGTTGCTGCTCGGTCAGTTTATACTGCAAGTATTCGTAGATGTCCGCTTCGCGGTCACACACCGATATCACGTTCGCCATTTGTCCTTGCAGCCGCTCTGCCATCGCTCGTGACGCTGACTCCCACTTGTAACTTTCTTTTTCTTCGTAAGAAGTCGTCGCGTGTTTTTCTCTTTTTCCAATCGTGTTGATATCACGACTCCAGCGAGACTGTTCAATTAATCCCACAACTTGCTTTGTGTCTGGCGCAAACAGTAATACGCTATGAGCTAACAAGCCTCGTTGTTTTGCTCCTCGTCCGACATGACCCAAATCATCTCGAATGGAGGAATGTTTATAAATTAGTGTGGTCGTGTCTTCTAATGCGAGCAATAAGTTATGACTTTTTGCTTGTTCAACCGTGGCTTTAAAGCCTGACTCTGCTATAGCCGTTGCGTCAATATTCTCGTTGCGAATAAAGCGGTAGGCACCTTCCATATCNGGCGGGGGATTGAGTGATGTTCACAAGTGGTTTTCCTGGTTCATTTGCAAGCGTTGATGCTAACTTTACCAGACGCGCTGTTCTTCTTGGATCACCTAAGTCCGATTTACCGAATTGTTGTTTTGCCCAATGAGTATGTTCGTTAATCATAATGTGCCCTCAAACAAGATTTGAAGATCTGATCATGACATTGAGATTTAGTTCAAAAAAATCCCCGCTAATTTCTTAGCAGGGATTTGTGTATAAGAGACAGCT
>NZ_AUTP01000118.1:0-46712 GCF_000498075.1 Pseudoalteromonas sp. TAB23 | reverse complement strand
TGGCTTGCATAATTGCACGGTAAATATCTTTACCTTCTGCGGGCCAGTATAAATCCATTACCAAAGTGTAGTCAGACACCATTCCTTCATTTGCAAAGTCACCATTTGCTGGTGTGTTTAAGTCAATAAGTAAGCCTTCTGTTGGAGCGTGGCGAGAAAACGCCATAACACCTGAAGGACCATTACTTAAATCATCAATATTTAATTGAGTCGTGGTGCTATATTGTGTCTCTGCAGTGCCCCAATTTGTTTCATCTGGATCAAAGTAGCTAAGTATCGAAGGTCCAAAATCAGCAGCTAACGGGTTGTTAGTATCGTCAAAATTCCATACGGTTACATTTGCTAAGTTGTTGCATGAATAAAGTTCGGTGTCAGTGTCAAGGTGTAGGCACTGACTTGTTCTGGCACGTGCATATTTATCAAGTAGCCACCAAGCTTCGGTTATTGGCTCTACGTTTGAGAATGTAACACTATTAAAAAATAAATCAGGATTTAAAGCTGCCCCTTTAAATAGTGCAACTTCGTAATTATTAGTAGGTTGTATATCTTCAGGTTTAAGTAAAAACCAATCTGGTTGACTTGCAAACATCGTTGTTAAGTCGCTTCCCGATACTGTTACTTTATAAATAGAGTTAAACCCTGGCGTATTTGATGGCTGCCTTTCTACGTAAAAAGCTTTATGGAAGTCTTCTTGAGTAAGTGTGCCAGGTGTCCAGCGCTTTTGTACTAGTTCAGGATTAAGTAATGCTGCGCTAATTGTGCTTGAATGTTTTGCGGCTAAGGCGGTGATTTCGGCTAGCTGCGCATCAGTTGGGTAGTTTTCAGAAATAGCGATTTCAGTTTCTGCATCGGGAGCATAACGCCCCATTATCTCATCTATTGCTAGTTTTGTTGTCTCATCACGTTCAACAATTGTATCGGTTTCAATCGTTTTGTAATCAACAACTGGAGATGATTTATCAGCTAAATTAAAATTAAGCGTTAAGTCAGTAATACCTTTAGCGTAAAAGTCCGGTTGTAAAACAATAGCGCCGTTATCAAGGGTTGTGTAGCTTTCCCCACCGTGTGTATGGCCGCCAAGTACTAAGTCGATACCGGGTACGTTTGTTGCCATATCAGTATCTAAGCCTACACCTAAATGGCTCAACATAATCATGTAATCTACATCACCACTGTATTGGTTTACGATGCTTTGTGCGATTTGTTGCCATTGCCAGCTCATTTTAAATTGTTTAATAAAATCAGGGATCGGATCATCTTGAATTGGTTCATCTAGCTCATTCCACGGCACAGAAGTCATGCCAAACACACCAAGTGTAATACACCCTACCTGTACTTTTGCAAATCCTACGCCTGCAAAATCTTGTAGTTGCTCTGCTTCATAACGAGTATTACTAGCAAGTACGATTGCATTCTCGTCTTGAGAATAACTTAGTAATTTTTCTGGGCCCCAAGCATAATCATGATTTCCAACGACTCGTAGGTCAAACTGCATTGCTTTAATTGCTTCTTCTGTTGCAGTACCTTGTGATAATTGCTCAGCAACAGTGCCTTTTTCATAGTCGTCACCACCGTTTGTAAATAAGGTGTGCGGGGTTTGGCTTGCTACTTGATTGTAGTAGGCTTTTATACGACTGAAATATTGCTCTTCATAGCCAAAGCGAGCATGTAAGTCTGCAACGTGGACAAACCTTACTGACTGCTCTGTTGCGTTAGCATCGCAAGTTGGGCCGATATTTGCGAAAGCTTCATTGCGCTGCATTTGTATTGCATATGTGCCCAATGTTGTTACTTGAGCGCTAACAAATCCATCTAAAACGATTGAATTTGTAACTGTGTCCCAATTAGCGCCCGATTGCTTTGCGATAAACAGTTGTCCGCCTAATGCATAGTCATCAGGGATTTTTATTGTAATGGTAATAGGTTTTGAAAGAGTAAGCGTGGAGGGCGTAAGTGCATGTAAATCAGAAATTATATTTTGTTGTATATTCGTCTCATCTAATAATGTTTTCTCGTAGGTAAGCTCTACATCACTAGAAATAGCACTGGAAGGTGCATTAAATATAAAATTGCCTTCGTCTAATGTAGCGTCTAAACCATTAGCGCTTGATAGTGTTAATTTGCTTGGTTCAGGCTCAACAGGATCGTTTGGATTAACCGTCACTTCATCGCCGCTACCACAGGCAGTTAAAATAAAGCTAAGAAATATAAATATAATAACACGTGATATCGTTAACGATTGCATCTACGGATGTCCCTGAGTCTATTCAATAACCAATCAGGACATAATATCAGTTAACGGGAGCAGGGCAAAGTTGAATAAAAAATTCCCCCATAGGAGCTATGGAGGAATTGTCTTAGGTTATATTGCTACATTAAAAATAAACAATAATTAAGAGGCTTTCTCTTCTAACCCTTGTTTTTCCCATACTTTAGCTTTAAAGGTCATTAGTACTAAAACAACACCAACACCAATGCTAAATAATGCAATTTGTAAATATAAGTTAGGAATTTCATCAACATTATTCGGATCGAAATTACCAGCAAGTAAGCCTGCAATAATATTACCGATTGAGTAAGTTAATACAAATACACCCATCATTTGACCTGTGTAACGTTTAGGCGATAACTTACTTACAGCACTTAATGCTACAGGGCTTAAACAAAGCTCACCCACAGTATGTAAAAAGTACGTAGTAACAAGCCAGTAAGGCGCTACTTTTAAGCCTTCAGCTGCGTAATGAGCTGCCATAAACATCACTAAAAAGCCTGATGCCATGATAATTAAACCAATTGCACACTTAACGCTGTAGCTAGGTGACACTAAGCTTTTAGATAAGTTAATCCAAAGCGCTGCAAAAAATGGCGATAAAGCAATAATAAACAGTGAGTTTAATGATTGAAACCACGTTGTAGGGATTTCAAAAGTACCAATAAGACGGTCAGTATAATCGCGAGCAAATAAGTTTAATGATGAACCCGCTTGTTCAAAGCCAGACCAAAAACATGCAGATGCAATACAGACTAAAAATAGTGCCCACATTCTTTGTTTTTCAGCATCTGTTAATTTACCTGTAAAGTAAATAACACCAAAATAAACAAAAAAGATAATAGTAAATACAACAGCTACGTACCCTGCAACCACTGTTGGATTGATTACAATTGCGCCGGTCATTGCAGCCGTAGTAACTGCAGCAGCTGCAATTACAAACGCAGCAATACCAACCCATGCGCGAGAAGTGCCTTTAGGACCTAATGGATTAGCTGGTAAAGCGCTATGCTCTGGTAAGTTATTAAGTGAGCGCTTATATTGCACCAAACCAATAGCCATACCAACAGCGGCTGCACCAAACGCCCAGTGCCAACCTACGTTTTCCATAAAGTAACCACAAACGTAGTAACCAATTAAAGAACCTAAGTTAATACCCATGTAGTAAATAGCGTAACCGCCATCACGACGCTCATCAGCATCACTGTATAGTTGGCCGACCATTGCGCTGATATTTGGTTTTAGCAAACCAGTACCTGTCGCTACAAATATTAAGCCAATGAAGAAAGAATAATCATGTGGAATAGCCAAAATAATATGGCCAATCATAATGATTATACCGCCATACCAAACTGCTTTTTGACCACCAAACAATCTATCTGCTAGCCAGCCACCTGGTAAACCTAAAAAGTATACCGCACCTGTGTATAAACCATAAATTGCAGCAGCTGAGGCAACAGTAAAGGCTAAACCTTCTTCTTGTAAGCTTGCTGTCATGAATAATACGAGCATAGCTCGCATACCGTAATAACTCATTCGTTCCCACATTTCAGTGAAGAACAATGTTGAAAGTCCTTTAGGGTGGCCAAACCAACCACTATCTGGAGCTGAACTCATATTTACTTCCTAACTTTAAGTATTGTTATGATGGCCTTATAATTTTTTGCTTTAGCTATTTTAGAATTTGTAACCACTAAAATGCTCGACCATCAGTATATTATTTGTAGCTAAGATAATGATTTGCTATATGGCAGTAACACCACAAGGTAAGAGACACACCCTTATCCTAGTTACAATTGCGCTCAAGTATACATATACCTTAGTGCTAGGGGAAGTATTGCGCGGTGTATCACCTTATGCCAAGTTAGAACTCAGCATAAGGAACAATAGGGGTGCCTGGAAACTCAAGTGTTCCGTACACAGGATTAAAGTAGTAACGTATATAAAGCTGACCAAAATTTGGTTCGTAAAAGTCAGAACGATCGATGGCTAAGTAACCACCAAAGAACCAATTCGGCGTTATTCTATACTCAAAACTACCTTCAAGATTATATGAAACACCAGAACTTGTTTCACCTTCAAATACAGGATCAACACCTGTTATTGACTCTCTATCATATGCAGCTATTTGCAAATCGCCATCATTAGGGAAGAAATCAATAGATTGAGTTTTTGTTTGCGAGTACGAAACACCGGTTTTTAATCGATAAACAAAATCATCGCCCCAACGCGCGTCATAAGTGAGTGGCACAGATAAACCTACATAGTTTTGTGGGCTGTAATAACCACCATGGCCCCATGTTTCTTCACTTAAATTATACTTGTATGCCCAATGTAATAAGCTAGCGCCTGCGGTGAATTCACGCTCTTGATTGCTAATTACACGGTAATAAGTACCGCCCATCATACGATAGCGTTGGTTGTCTTTTACATTTTGGCCTTTATATAGGGTAAAGTCGGCGCTTGACCAAAAACCCCATTTTCCGCCTAAGTCGTGCGATAAATTAGCTGTTAGGCCTGTAGAGCGTACGCCCCCCCAAACTTCACCTGTATTTACATCTTTTAAGCCCGCATAAGAAAGCACTGAATTTGTAACTGGGCGTTTTTCAAGTTCTAGGCTGTATCCAAAGTCGCCAAAACTGTCTGCGTAATTTACACCCCATACAATATCTTCAATTAAAAAGCCAAGTGGAGTAGTGCCTACATCTACACGCCAGTTTTCGTTTTGCCAACCAATACCTATATCTACACCACTTTCCTCTGGTGTCACTTCATCGACTGAACAAGTGAAAATACATAAAGCACCTTGTCCGTAGCGACTACCAGCGAACTGCTCATCAAAGCGAGTTGTTTGTGCGCTAATAGTAGTCGGGTCTACTTTAATAAATCCTTGGCCTTGCCAAAGTGGAAAGTAAGCTTCAATCGGTACTAAGCCCGCACCAAGTGTTGCTTCACTTTCGGTACTTGTTTGCCCACTAAAGTTAACACCCATGGCAATGTATGCTTGGTTTTTGTTTTGCTCGTTTATTAGCTCACGTTTAGCACCGTTTACATACCATTGATCGTTTTCATCTATTTTTAAAAGCGCTCCGTAAAGCTCTTTTTCGTTTAAAGTACGATTAGGTGACAGGGTTTGTGCGTACCAAGATTGTGCTTGTTCGGTTTCATTAAACTTACTGGCTACTTGAGCGCCTAAATAACGTAGTTCTTGATCGTTGGGTGACTTTTCAACAAGTTGCTTAGCTAAATAAAGTGCGTCTCCAGAGTAATTAAACTCATTGAGAGATGACATGATTTGGCGTTGCAAATAACCCTCTTGCGATGTGGTTTGCGCTATCGCTTTTTGCGTAACTTCTTTTGCTTGAAAGTCGTCTCCAAGTTCTATGTATGCATTAGCAATAGCGAGTAGTGCTTGAGGCTCTATGGTTTGTTTATTTTGTACTTTTTGCTGATACAAAATAACGGCCGCTTCATATTGTTCTAGCGCTAAATTTGCATTAATAAGGGCAGTAGTTGTTGCTGGAATATCTTTATATTTTTGATCAAGCTGATTGAGCTTAGCAATTAAATCACTGCCAGTGTAAAACTGGTTTAGGTAGTTATTTTGTAACTGAACATATTGAGCCGTTTCGTTTTCAGAAGCGCTTTCTGGTAACACGTAACCCTCAAACCAGCGTTTTATTTCAACTTGGTTACCTTGCTCTAGTATCCACTGGCCTTGTAAAAGGTGCCAATAAGGCGACAAAGATGAGTCAGATGAAAGGGCACTTGAAAGTAATTTAAGAGCATGTCGTTTTTCATCAATTTTGTACCAACTATTAGAAAGCTCAGCTTGCATTTCAGGTGTTAGCTCTCTTGCTTCTAAGTTACTTAAATGGTAGATAGCGACAGATTTATTTTTTAAATCAAGATATTGCTGACTTTGTGTAAGAGACTCGTTAAGCAACAATTGCTGCTCTAAAGCAATAATATCTGTATCTCGATTTTTAAAAGGAATATATTTAAGTGTATCTAAAGCACCTTCATAATCATTTATAGAGCGCAAAAATAAAGCATGGCTATATCTAATTTGGGGGTTTAGCGGAAATTGCCACAATACATTATTAAATAAATCACGTGCTTGTTGAGTGAGGCCTTTTTGTTGGTATATAAAAGCTAAATCGTAATATAACCAAGGTTGCTCAGGTGAAAGCTCAATAGCTTGCTTAAGTAATTCTTCTGCTTTTTCTAGCTCTCCACCATTAGTATACTGACTTGCTTTATCTCTTAGAGTATTACTGGTAGCTAGTGCATATGAGGGGTAGATTAAATCTCGTTGCTTTGCATTTAATGAATTATAAAAGTTGCGAATTGATTTTTGGTTTTGATCTAGTTGCGCGATATTTAATAAGCCAAGTAAGGCATTTTCATATAAAGGATTGGTTTTTAGGGCAGCTTGATAGGCGGTAGCAGCTTGTGTGTAATCTCCTTGAGCTACTAATAATAGGCCTTTGTTATAAAGAAAAGCTTCTTGGTCATGATTTAATTGCTCAGCTAGATTTAGTTTTAATTGTGCTGTTTTAAAATCAGATTGCTCTATAGCATCTTCCATTTCAGACATATACAGCCAAAACTTCGCAACTGTCGCGAGTTCTTTAAGTCCTTCACGCTCATCAAAATTAGGTGTATATTTTTGCGCGGTAAAAAAATAGTAATAAGATTTTTTGTAGTCGCTTTTCGCTAAATACAAATACCCTAAGCTGCGCATAACTTCTTTATCGGTTAGCCGCCCTTTTAAAGCATTTAATAGTAGGGGCTCAGCTTCTTTTAATTTTTTATTATTAAGTAAACGATCACCTTTAAGCCAAAGCTGATACGCAGGATCGGCAAGTAATGCTTGCCTTACTTTAAAATCTCGTTGGAAATCTTCGTATTGTAACTTACCTTTACTACTAAATGGGTACACAGAGAAGTATCGTTGGTATTGCTCAACTGTATTTTGAGTAAGATCCATGCTCTTAAGAGTTGCAAGCCAAATAAACTCAACTTCATTAATAAAAGAAGGGCTAGTTCCGTAATTACTTAAAATATCTAAAGCTTTATTATTTGCTGGGTTTTTCCTCAGTAAATGGCGAGCATAAGGTATTTCTACTTGAGCGATATTAGAATAGCTTTTTAATAACTTTTCATAGCCTTTTTTAACACTTTTCCATTGGTCGCTGTCTTGCCCATACCAGCTTAAATGCTCAAGCTCGTAATTAAGTGTAGGGTAGGTGTTTTTAAATATTTTATTGTATATTTCACGGGCTTGTTCATAACGTCCAGCTCGAGAAAGTAGCCTAGCTTCATGAATTAAAGATTTATCTTTACCCTCAATACGAGAGAGTATTTTAAGTTTTTCAACACAAGGGGCTTGCTTAGTGAGTCCGTTATCTATTTTGCTTAATAATTGGTTGGCTTTCACTGATTCGCCATTGGCAAAATTATAACGCGCTACTGCGCACTGTGTTTCTATTCGGGCAGGGGCAATAGCGACTAGCTTTCGCAAGCTATCTTCAACTAGTTTTTTATTTTGCTGTGCTTCACCAATACCTATTTGGCTTAGTAACCAATCAACAGATTGCGTATCAATATCGTTGACTGTGTTAGCGCTTAATCCAGAGCTAAGCGCTAATGTGCAAGCGAGGGCAAACCTTAACGGCATTCAGTGCTCCATACCGGTTGTAGCGTCCCATCTGCTGTAATTGAAAAACGTTTATTTAAAGCACTTGCACCAAACAAGTTAAGTACGCTGTCGTAATAACGAGTCTGGGTAAATGATTTATCAATCATTAGTTTTTGCTGAATAGCCATTACTGTAGAATTATCGTTATTAGTCGCTAGTAAAGGTAATAGAGCTGAGTTAAAGCCTAGAGGGCCTCTTTTTTCAGATTTTCCTGATTTAGCAAAAGTATTTAAAGGCACGTAACCACGTTTATTAATTGTTTCTATAAAAGGGTTAAATTGCGCTAATAGCTCTTTTTTATAAGGTGCGTTGTCTGCCATCATACTTGCCCATAAATATACTCTAATAGCGTTGTAACTGCCCAAGTCGCTCGTTTTTTTATCGTAGTAAAAGCCGTTATCTGCATCAAACATTACCCAGTCAGGGCTAACACCTTGCTTTGCTGTATCTAAAATCAACTTTGCTGAGCCTTCGTGCAGTTGATGCCAAGGCGAGTGTGGATAAAGCTTTTTAAACTGCTGATAAATAAATAACGGTGAGTAGCTTGGGTTTAACTTAAAACGCTCATTATCAAATTCAAAACCAGTAGGGGCGGGTAGTAATGATAAACCTAGGCCCGAAATATAGGCGGTTTCTTCACGCATTATCCGTTGTGCAAGTACGGCTGCTAATATGCTGTAGCGGCGGTCATCCCAAAGAATAGCAGCTTGCGATAAACTATATGCTATCCATAAGTCAGAATCAGACGCTGGATTTGAATCTAAAATTCCGCCAACATTTTGATTGTTAACACCCCATTGCCATGCCGGTAAACGAGTGCTTAAATCACCCTCTGACAAATGTTCTTGCGTCCAATCCAGGACTAGGTCAAACATTGCTTTGTCATTTGCTACGACAGCAAAAAATAAGGCATAAGATTGGCCTTCAGAGGTTGTGACTTTTTGCTCACTCCCCAAGTCAATAACGCGGCCATTTTGGCTTATAAAGTTACTTTTAAACGTTTGCCATGCATCCCATGGTTGGCATTGCTCTATTTGTGCATTGGCATTAAAGGTAAATAATGCAATCACGGTAAAAAATACTTTAATGAGTGACTTCATTACTTATCTCCTTCAGCTAATCGCTTGTATGTTAATGCTTGCAGTAATCGCCATATTATAAATGAGATCAACAGTAGTGTTAAAATAGACAATAGCGCCAGTACAAATGGGTGATCCGATAAATGGAACCAAATTAGGGTATGCACAGGTATATGACCAACAAAGTATTGCTCATCAGTTTTAATTGTCTTAATGCCTTGAGAATTTATGACCGCAGCACTGCCTTTAATTTGCGCAAGAGCTTCTGAACTCATTAACGCATCATCTAGTAGAGTAAAGGCTTTTTGTGATGTTGCACTAAGCGATACAATTGAACGCTCTGAATCAAACGGTGATTGAAAGCCAGTAATAACGGCCATATCACCACTACTTTTTATACTTACTTGGACTTTATCTGTTGTCTGCTCATCGTAAGCACCATTGTATATGGCTTGTTTTATAGCGCGCTGATTGTTATCAAGCAAGATATTGGTTTGCGCATCTTCATCTAAGTTATTAGTAATGCTATTAGGTTTTGCGATAACTAAGATATCTTTATCATCTAAGTTGGCATCTTGATTTAAATGAGCAACGCTTATTCTATGAGCTGGGTAGCCTGTAATAGCACCAAAGTGGCCTGTTAAATTAAACAATACAGATAGTGCTTTAGGTGATGGAACTTCATCTATCAATACTAAAGTTTGTTGTAAGTCTGCGTATTTTGTAAATGGGAATCCGCTATTTGCAAATACATTTAAATCAGGCAGAGCCATGTAATGGTCAAACCCACTTACATCAATGTTAGAGTTTCCATCAATTACTCCGTATTCGCCACCAGGTGGAGCAATGGCACATTCGCCTTTTTTAAGTACTGCAAATCTAAAGTCAAAATTTAACTCATTTCGGCTGGCAAGATTAATACCGTCTAATGAAAAGTCTTCAGCGCTTTGCGTTGTGTCTGTATTAGCAATTAAAGGAAGCAACGTTTTAGCGGTAGTTAACGATGTGTCTTTTTTATCAAGTAAAAAACCACTTATAAATTCTTGGTTTATTAGCATGTTTAAACGTGAATTTAATGTTTCGCTCTCTGGCGTATTACGGTATTGCAAAGTAATAGGAATACCTTTTTCACGCCAAGTAAATAAATCAGGTGCAAAACGAACATTTAATTTTATAGGGCCGTTGTTAAGACCCTCAGCTTGTAACTGAGTTGGGTAGTCAATAAGCTCGTCAAAGTGCACGGGACGATCGTTTCTTAGCCATCTCGGCGCATCATAAGCTTTACGCAGTGGGAGTTTGTTAATAGCCTCGATGCTTGCACTTCGGCCAGTCATAATTTTATGACCAAATACAAGACCAGTGACCGCTGTTTTTAAGTCTTTTTCGTCACGCCCCAAAATTAACAGCATTTTATTGTATCTGTGAATAGGGCTTGAAATTAGCTCGACGGTTGGCTTTTCAACATCTGGATAATCTTTTAAAAAATCAGGTTTTGAGTCATTAGTAATAAACACCACACTATGCTGCTCTGGTGCTTTATTTAAAACGACTGGAAAGTTAGCGCCACGCCAGTCAGCTTGTGCGCCAAACCAACTAGATAAAGTGGCTGCAGCTTCTATTGCTTGTGTATTAGGTGTGCTTGCAAATACAAAAGGTAAGTTTAATTTGTTGTAATCTTTAGCATCAAAAAATGGTTCTGGTAAATATTCAAGGCGGCTATCAATTGCTAACTGTTTTTGATCAAGCGTGATGTGGCTTGATTTGTTTATTTCAGTCCAAATTGAGCGGCTAAAGTAATCTTGGCATCGTAAGTCGTAGTAGCCAACTAGTTCAAAGCGAATTTGGTTGTAGTCTTGAATGTATTTAGCATTTAGGTCTAGGCTATGACTTACCGTATTTTTTACAATACTTAATTGCTCATTAATAGGTAAAACAGTAACTAAGTTATCGTTAAAATAAACTTTTAAATGCGATACATTAGCCAGCAATGAAGGTGAGTTGGTGTACGAAAAGTTAAGCTTTAGATTAGTGCTTAATTTATCAATTCTATTTGTGAAATCGACTCGAGAATTATTATTCACGCCGTCGAGTTTATAGTCGTTGAACCCTAACTTTTCAAAGCTAAGACGTAAACTAGAAAGCTGAGCGCTCTCAGGGTAGCCATTTACAAACATAGTTTTGTCGTGCATAGGCTCGATAGCGAGCACTTGATATGCGCTACTAATAAGTAACAATGTTAGAAATGTATTAAGTAACTTTTTAATCATAATTATTATGCACTATCGGTTTTTTTTGGAGTAAATGAATTTATGTAAATGACAGTATTAGTCATAAACTTAATTATTGGTTGTAACGCTCTTGGGGCATGAAATAATAAATTACTAAAGCCCCGTAAACTGGTTTTTTGCACTTCTTTGAAGCTATACGATGGACGGTCATGTCTAAAGTTATTTTGCCAATCTAGCCAAGCATCTGCTCTGGAGAAAGTACATTGTATAAAAGCTCTTTGCTTTTCGAGAGATAAATCTTTAAGTGTAAGGCCAATTTGTTTTTTACGGGTATTACATACATAAGTTGTAAACGAAAATTGCTTGTTACCGCGACTCATTAATAATTCAATTTTATCGTTAACGCGGCATAAATGTGCGTGTTCAGTCTCTATACCTACACCGTTATCTGAATAATCCGTTATTTTTACTTTTAAAGTATGACCATTTGCTAAACGAACGCCGGCAGGAAAGTTTGCCTTTATACGATGCGAGTGCCTCACTTGGCGNGAGCCTCAGCAGCAACCGCAACCGCAGCACCCAAAATAATAATATTATAAAAAGCCCAACCCATACTTATTATAAGTACGCCAATCTGGCTTGAATCACCTAAAAACAGACGTAATACACCCACTATTATTCCAAGTAAGTTAATAAGTAAGAGAATTAAATACGGTTTAGAAATCCCCCAGTCGTAATGCTCTTCATCATTTAAACCGCCTTTTTCGGTTACGTTAAATTTACCTTTATTAGGATTAAATAAAGCAACGGTAGTTGGTTTTAGTATGTACCAAGCAAGTACTGACTCATACACTTCACCCCAGAAAGAGTAACGGTATTTACCTTGAATACGTGAGTTAGTCGCTTTTATTTGAATTAGTGTCGGTACCACATAGATAAAAATAGCAATAAAAGGAGCATAAATTATGTAGGCATTAAAATATATTAGCGCCAAAGGAGCTGTTAAAAATACAATACGAGGAATACCCGAAAGGAAATGCAACATTGCGTTTATATAGCATAATCGTTGAGGGATGCTTAAACCTTTACCCATCAATGGGTTATCAAGCCTAAATATTTGCGCCATACCACGCGCCCAGCGAATACGTTGGCCTATATGCGCTGACAAGCTGTCGGTTGCAAGGCCTGCGGCTTGTGGAATGTTTATATATGCAGTTTTATAACCTGCGCGCTGCATACGAAGGGCCGTGTGAGCATCCTCAGTTACTGTTTCAAATGCAAAACCACCAATATTATCAAGCGCTTCTCGTTTTAATACGGCACAAGAACCACAAAAGAAGGTTGCATCCCACATGTCGTTACCATCTTGAATCAATCCATAAAACAACATGTTTTCGTTAGGGATTTGACTGTGGTTATTAAGATTTCGCTCAAATGGATCGGCAGAAAAAAAGTGATGCGGTGTTTGGACCAAACACACTTTACTGTCTTTTAAAAACTGTCCCATTGTCATTTGTAAGAACGAGCGAGCAGGAACGTGGTCACAATCAAAAATTGCGATATATTCGCCATCGGTATAACGCATAGCGCTATTCATATTACCGGCTTTAGCATGATTGTTATCCGAACGCGCTAAATAACCCACTCCAATCTCGGCTGCAAAATCCTTAAACTCTGAGCGCTTACCATCATCTAATATATAAACATTTAACTTGTCTGCAGGCCAATCGATACTTAAAGCAGCGAGAGTAGTGGGTCTTACAACGCTTAACGGCTCGTTATAAGTTGGAATATATACATCAACAGTTGGCCATAGGTCAGTGTCTTTAGGTAAAGGCACTGGTTTTCGCTCAAGCGGATTAACTGTTTGAAAAAAACCTAAAATCAGTACAAGCCATGCATACGTTTCAGCAAGTAGTAAACCGCCACCTAGTGCAAGTGCAAGCGGATCATCCCAGTTTAAAGTCTCAGTGTAACGCCACCATAAGTAACGAGAAGACGTAGTTACTGACAGGGTGATCATGACAATGGTTGCCATTTGGCCTTTTACTCGTTTAAGTGCGTACGCAACTAATAAAATAAAGCTTATAAATACGGCTTGAGCTTCCAAGCTAAAAGGAATTGTAATGAATATTGCTAATAAAAATAAAATAAACGCGAGGATGACGTATTTAACTAATTTATTTTGCCATACACGTGCATCAGCCATGGCTTTAAATGCACTTTTTTTAGGGCCTTTTTTGTTTTTTGATAGTAGGCGTTTTAATAATTTACCTAACTTTAAATCAAACCAACGTAATTGCCTTAAAAGGTAGCTAACGCCATCATAAAAATAATTAACTGCATCTTCTTTTACTGAACTAGATTTAAGCTGATTTTTAAAAAACACTAAAAAAACACTTTGAATAATAAAGCGTAATATATTGGAGTAAATATAGGTTCGGTAAGGCAGCCTTAAATGAGGGTAGTAGTTATAAAGGGTAAACTCAAAGCTGATTTTATGCTGTTTAATGTTTATAAATAGCGAGCTTAAAAGCGTAATAAAAGGCATTAAGAAAGCTTCAATTACATTTACTTTATGTTGATTAAAGTAGCTATGAAACTTAAATAAAATGTACCGAACTAACTTATCAGTAAATAAAATGCTCAGCAGCAAGTATAAAGTGCTGTGAATAGGGCGCTGATAAAATAGTGTAATGCTCATTTTATAAGGTCGCTTTACTAACTAGCCAACCAGCTAGTGTTTCAAAGTCATCGTTTGCGACACTATATGGCGCGCAGTTAAGTGCTACATTTCTGTATGCGGTTGACTCTTTAATAACTTCGTCACTGTTAATAAAAAAGGGAGCCATAAGGGGAAGTGTCGATTGCCATAGAGAAAATAAGTCAAATTCTAGCGTTGATGCAGAGTTATAGCGGTTAACTAAAAAGTAATGTTTCCAATTGGTATCTGAATTTTTAAGTTTTTGCAGGCGCCTATAAATTAAGCTGTGACAAATAGCGTCGCAATTAACAAGTTCAATTACAATATCGTCTTTCTCTAATGGGTAGTGAGAAAGGTTAATATGTGAAGGGCAGTCAAAAAGTATCCAAGCTTCGTTGTTATAATTTAGGTTTTTGCATTTATTGACCGTTTTAGTGATGTTATCGGTGCTAGTGTCGTCGTTATCGCCAAATGGTAAAAATATAATGCCATCGTTATCTTGGTGAAAATGCGTAAGTGCATCTTCAAAGTGCACTTCATTACTCCAGCCTTTGGTGTATTTCCACGGTAAACCAAAATGTAAACCTAAGTCACTTTTTGCATCTAAATCGATAGCAACAACGTCAACGTCAGACTTTTTTAGCACGCATGCAAGATTGGCAACTACAGAAGTGCTGCCTAAACCGCCTTTGATACCTTTAATGAAAACTCTTTGCAACGGGGTTACCTATCCTTAGTTTAACTAGTGTATGTGTTTAGTTCGTTGTTTATCTCTTTAAGCAATGCGTATTTATTAATTGTATTATTATTTTGCTGCTTGTTTACAATTTCTATGTAGTCATCACTCTTTCCACCAAAACGCAGTGTAAGGTTTTCTATATCACTCGATGTTAACGTTTGTGAGTTTTTAGATGTTAAGTTGTTCATCTTTACCTTTACAGTTACTTTAATTATTTTGATTAAAAGTGGACAATATTTGGCTATTATATATAGAATAACGGTTAAAACTAGTAAAAAAGTATTTTTTATAGGGCATTTTAAGTGCATAACTTTAACATAACGGGATTAGAGCCTGCTGCAAAAGAGTTAAAATCGGCTTCAAGTTATGCTGTTTTAGCCCCTTTAGATAATTTTGCAATCGAATTAGCGTTACATTCAATTAACCAAAGTTTAGCTAATGATATATATATAGTTTCTCAAGAGGCTGAATCATTTTTTGATTCTTCTTTTTCTGCATCGTTAAATTATGCTTATGAACATAATCGAGTACATCCTTTTTCGTTGGCCCCAGAAACACAACACTATTCAATTGAGCGAATCAATTCAGGTATTATAAAAGAGATAAGTGCTTATAAACGTCTAAACGAAGCACTCATTTTTGTTCATTTTAATACAACACAGTTAAACAGTGCTGGCGAAAAAAGCTTAAAACTGATGATGAATGAGTACAACGGCTTTGTTCGTCGTACCGGAGCTACATTACTATTTTTAATATCTGGGCCTGATATTGCTAACTACCGTTTTTTAGTTAGACGATTAAATAATGTATTTGATGGGCTGGTTTTTGTTGATAATGATTCTGCAATGCGAGTTCTTGAATATGATTATTGGCGCCATAGCACGGGTGTTATTGCTGGTGAGCATTACCCGTTATTATTAAGTAATAATCAGTTTGTTGTTCAAAAGGGAATAATAAGCGAGAGCAAAGCACCTAAAAGTTCAGACTTTTCCGATGAAGACGATGTTTGGCTTGTGCAAAGTGCGGTGCCCGAAGGTACTAAACTACCAATGCACTATAATAGTGTAAAAGATAATAATGACTTATTTAATAAAGGCCCAAAGGTAGAAGCAGCCACCTTAATTTTTGCAGTAACGCGCTACACTGATTTAGCGTTATTAGGTAAGCAGTGTTTTGAGCTTAGAAAAAACTGTGGGCGCTGGTTAAAGCTTGTTATTCAAAATGTTGATGGTGTTATTCGCCATCAAGATGAATGTTTATTTTTAACATTGGGTGTAAACCTTATTCTATATAGTTTTTCAGAGCCTTCTCGGTTGCTCTCTCAAATTCAATCTATTCAAGGTTTTCAGTTTTCTAGGCCTTTACCTCCCTCAGTTGAGGACGTATTGAAATACACCGAAAACACCTTTTCGAAAGGATATTTACCTTTCATTGAGTTTACAAAACAAGTAGAAATTCATAGTGACTCAGCCGTTAATTTAGGTGTGAGCGGTGTGCTAGTAAAGCTTGAATTACTGCCACGAATCGACCCAATACACCCTTTGCATTTATTTCATATTAAACGCGAAGGTGATGTATTTAGTATTGCAGATAATACAGTTTATTTATATTTGCATGCTTGTAGAGAGAATGACGTTGATAATGCGATTAAGCATTTGTTTAAATTAAAAACAAGCGATTTTTTTGTACAGCAAAATGTAATTTCTGATCACTTTTACATTCAACAAGAATGTAAACAATTAAGGCGTTTTTATAAAGGTAAGAGTGTCGTAGATTTCTCGCAAAAACTTGCCGAGAATGATAGCTATAAATTTGCACCTGATATAGCAAACAGCGTTACTGAAAATATTAACACACCTGAATTTTCTAGCAAAATCCGCCCAGATGCTAAGCCTTTTATAATGAAATTAAGAGATAACTTATGAGTATGAATCAGCTTTTAATTACCGTGTTTCTTGCAATGGTGCTTGGCGCGGTGCTTTGTATGCTAGGCAAATACATTTTATCTCAAATAACAAAATATTATTATAAGCTTACTTTTAAACATGAAGTATTAGAGCCTTATACACCAAATACAGTAAAAAAGGATAAGAAGTGAAATTATCAGGTTTAGGGGTTTGGAACCTTTATTTTTTAGTTAAGTTTGCTCTGTTTTATTATGGTGCAATTGATTTTAACGTATTAACTAATGCGGCTTTTGCTGCGTTGCTTGCGATTAAATTTAAACAGCCATTAATAGAGAAGGCAAAACATATAGTAGGTGCTGTGTTTGCTGTGGTATTACTTTACCAAGACTCATGGTTGCCACCAATAAACAGGTTGACTAAACAAGCGGGTAACGTTCAAGATTTTAGTTTTGGTTACTTTATTGAGTTATTAACCCGTGTTATTAACATTGATATGTTATTGGCTTTGTTCGTAATTAGTGTATGTTTTTGGTATACATCGCAATGGATACGCTTTACAACAGTCACTATCGTTGGGCTGTTAGTTGTAGGGTGGCAAGGGGGTAACTCTCAATCACAATTTGTTAATAATGTGGCTAACCCTGAGCCGGTTACACAGAGTCAAAGTAATCCTCAAACACAAGTGATCACTCAGGCAGCACAATCTCCTGATCAAAAATTAGCTGATTTTTATCAACAACAAAGCTTATTAATGAGTCACTTTCCGAACCAAGTAAATGGTGAACTGTTTGATGTAATTATTTTGAACATATGCTCAATGGCTGTTGCTGATTTAAATGCCATTGGTGTAAGTGTTACTGATATGTATAAAGACTTTGATGTGGTGTTTTCAGACTTTAACTCGGCTACATCATACAGCGGACCAGCTGCGGTAAGGCTACTGCGCGCTAGTTGTGGCCAAACTAGTCAAACAGCATTATTTAAAGAGGCACCTGAACAATGTCACTTGTTTAAAAACCTAGAGAAACTAGGTTATCAAAATAATGTTGTGATGAATCACGACGGACATTTTGATGAGTTTAAAGGTTTAATAAATAAGTACGGTGGCCTAGATAGCACGCCATTTAATATCGATTCAATGCCAGTGGCGCTTCGAGGTTTTGATAATAGCCCTATTTACTCAGATGAAGCTGTGCTGGATGGTTGGTTAGAGCAAGCTGATGATTGTAAGCCGTGTGCAATGTATTACAACACCACAAGTTTACATGACGGTAATCAGCTAGAGAATCAACCAAGGGTGAATAGTAAAGAGACATACCCAATCAGACATAAAAACTTGTTTGCTGATATTAACCAATTTGTAAAAAAATTAGAAAAGCGTGGTCGCAACGTTATGTTAATGATAGTGCCTGAACACGGCGCTAATTTAAAAGGTGATAAAGTACAGTTTGCAGGATTACGTGAAATCCCTAGTCCAGCAATTGTGTCGGTACCTGTAGCAATTAAATTTATAGGTCCTGATGTACAAAACTACTCGCAAATTGTGGTTGATGATTCAACAAGTTACTTTGCGCTTTCAGAGCTGGTAAGTAAGGCACTGCAAACTGATGTGTTTGGTGGGAATAATAGTGTTGCTAATTTACTTGAAAACCTACCTAAAGCACCTAAAGTTGCTGAAAATGAAGGCACAATAATGATGTATGTTAACCAACGACCATTCATACAATTAGATGGTGGTGATTGGTCAGCTTACCCACAAGGTAAGTAGTCTCATAATAAGATTTAATAAACAGCACTGGTATAGTTAAATATAAATATCAGTGCTTTTTTTCCTCGTTTAATTACATCCCACCCTTTGGCTTTAAAAGCTATTTTGTCCAAAAATGTTTACAATAAACTACCTTCTCAAAGCGACTTAGCGTATTATTCGGCTAATATAGTTTTTCCTTCTTTGAGGATGTATGCGTCTAGATATTCACTGTGCTGATCGAATTGGTATTGCTCAAGAGATCCTTAATATATTAGTTAACTACAGCGTTGATTTGAAAGGAATTGAAGTCGATTCTATAAATTGTCGTATGTACGTTAGTTTTCCCGAAATTGAATTTGAACAATTCCAAAAAATTATGCCATCGATACGTTTAATCGACGGTGTACATGATGTGCGTACCACTGCATTTTTACCATCTGAGCGTGAACACAACGAATTAAATACTTTACTACGTGCATTGCCTGATGGGGTTATCTCTATTGATGCCAAAGGTTGGGTACGTTTATGTAACGATGCAGCATGTAAAGACTTACAGCTAATTGAAAAAGACGTGATTGGTGCAAATATTAATAACCTGCTTAAAGGCTTTAACTTTACACGCTGGTTAGAAGGTAAAGAAGTACTCGGACAAACCACTCGCGTTGAAGTGGCGGGTGAGGATTTTATTGCAGACATTTTGCCAATTGCAGTGCCTCAAGGTAGTGAAGGTGATGTGCTTGCTGGTGCGGTTATTAACATTAAATCGCAAAGTCGGTTAGGGCAGCAAGTCAGTGCATTTAGACGTTACGGGCAAGAAAGCTTTGCTACTATTCATAACTTTAGTACGGCAATGCGCCGAGTTGTGCGCGAAGCACGCAAAATGGCGCAACTAGAAGCCCCTATTTTGATTACTGGTGAAACAGGAACAGGTAAAGAGTTATTAGCTAGAGCGTGCCATTACGCATCTAATCGTTCTGTTAAACCTTTTATTGCACTGTCGTGTGCTTCACTTCCTGATGATGTTGCTGAGTCTGAGTTATTTGGTTATGCCGGGTACGAAGAAAATGCAGCGCCAAAGCGCGGTGTATTAGAGCAAGCCGATGGTGGAACTGTATTTTTAGATGAAGTTGGCGAAATGTCGACTCAACTACAAACTAAGTTACTGCGTTTTTTACAAGATGGTACGTTTAGAAAAGTAGGCGATGAGAACGAAGTTAAAGTAAATGTACGTATTGTTGCCGCTACTCAAAAAGACTTACCTGCAATGGTACAAGAAGGGGTTTTTAGAGAAGACTTATATTACCGTATAAACGTGCTTACTTTAGAAATAGCACCACTAAGAGATAGAAAAGCAGATGTAGGACCACTTGCAGAGCATTTTATTCAAAAATATGCGCAACAAAATGGTCATGCAATTCCTGTTTTATCACAAGAGTGTTTGAGCTTTTTACAAGAGTATCCGTGGCCAGGAAATGTTCGTCAGCTGGAAAATGCAATTTACCGTGCAGTGTCGTTACTAGATGATAGCGAGCTTCGCGTAGAGCATTTACAGTTACCAACTTTTACCCATGATTTAGGGTATTTAGAATCTGATTTTGAAGGCTCACTAGATCAAGCTGTTAAACGTTTTGAAGCGACTTTACTTCGCAAACTCTACCCAGCTTATCCAAGCTCACGTCAGTTAGCTAAGCGATTGGGCCTAAGTCACACCGCTGTAGCTAATAAGTTACGTGATTACGGTATTAACCGAAAAACAGTAAAAGTGTAATTGGCCTAAATAAATTAAAATATGGGGACTAATTTTTAGTGCCCATATTTTTTGTTACCCCGTCAATTGCAATCGTCTCGATACCTTCTTCGTTAAAGTTCATTACAATGCTGGCGTTATTACGAGTGAAAAAATAGCTACGGTCATTAAGTTCAATAACATAATCGCCTTTTACGGGGTCGCTAAATTGCTGCTTTTTTAAAGTGATCTTATGTTCGCCAATTTGCCATTCAAACTCTTCAATAAATCCATTATTAAATTCTTGCACCCATATTTGGCTGTTATCTTTTGAAAGCGTTATAGCTACCGAGTAAGAGCTAGGGATTTGCTCCATATTGTAACTTTTAGAGCCAATAGTGAATTTTTCAGCTTTTTGCTGCCATTCAAAACCAAATTTAAATTCTTTAACTACACCAGTAGGGTAAGTAACAGAGCCTTTACCCGGTAATGAAAAATCGGCAAAAGCATTATAACTAGGCACTAATAGAGTTAGCGCAGTAATAATTTTTAGTTTTGACTTCATGAGTTATCTTTTTATTGTAATAGTGATTTAAGATTAAAGTAGAATATTCGTCTTCGCAAGGGGCTATGCTACACTCGAATAAATTTAACTGGTAAGACCTTTTTTGTGAACTTATATATTCGACTTTTATTATTGTTTTTTAAAATTAAACGTAACAAGCAATATCAAAATTTACTTGATACGGTAGATATTGATTACAAAGCTCTACCTACTGATTGTGACATTAATTTACATTTAACAAACTCACGTTACCTCGCGATGATGGATTTATCTCGAACTTGGATGACTGAGCGCGTTGGCTTGCTTAAACAAATAATGAAGCGTCGCTGGTTTCCGATTGTTAACGCAACTGCTATTACTTATATTCGTGATATTAAGCCTATGCAGCGATATACAATAAGTACTAAGCTAGTTGGATGGGATCATAAATACTTTTATATTGAGCAAAAGTTTCACTCAGAACGAGGCTTACATGCTATTGCTTATGTACGCGGTGTATTTAAAAGTAAAAAAGGTATTATAAGTATTGAAGAAATGCTTGAAGTGGCTGGTTTTGATGGCCAAACACCTATATTGCCAAGTGAAGTTATGCACTGGAAAGAAATGCTAGAGCAGAAAAAGTTAAGTAACCTGCCCTAATCTCTACAAATGAAAAAAAAGGCCTTTCGGCCTTTTAACACACATTGTAATTGGGTAACTACGTACTACTTTATATATGCTTTAAAAGCTGTATCTAACACCGAACATAGCAACAACGGGGTCAAGCTCAACAGTTGATGTAAGTGCTTTTGCACCATTAGCATAAACAGTGGCATCGGTATCAATATCCATAATTGATACCATGGCGTGTAGACCCCAGTTTGCATCAATTTTATAGTTAGCACCTACCTGAGCCATAAAGCCAAACGAATCATCTAATTTTACTTCTACATCGTCTGTTCCTAGCGTCGCTTTAAGTGCTTGAGAAGGTTGCTCATCAAAAAATGCAGTGTAGTTTATGCCTACGCCTATAAAAGGTCTTAGCGCATAACTTGTGTCTAAAAAGTGGTATTGCGCAACTAAAGAAGGAGGAAGCTGTTTTATATCTGCAATTTTGTTGCCTGCTAAGCCGCCTGCGCCATTTACATCGTGTGAAAAAGGTGTTGCTGCTATTAGTTCTAACACCCATTGATCGTTAAATGCATAATCTACAGTGATACCTAGTTGAGTATCTGAATCACCTTTAAGGCCCAGCGTAGGTGCTTCATTAATTGCTGAGCTACTATTATCAGGGTTTACGTTAATAGCGCCAACATTTACGCTAAAGTTAGCGTGTGCAGCTGGAGAGAGTGCTAATAAAGAGGTTAATAATGCGATGCTAATTTGAGTTTTCATGTTGTTCTCCAAGAACTACTGTTTGATTGGCGCTATTATTACCGAGCAATAAAAATGAAAACTTGTTCTAGATCAAAGTTTAAAAAACATTTTAACCTTGTGGAATGCTTTATTGATTTAGATTAAATTTAGCGTCGTTCTGCTTTTGAAAAGATTGACATATTTATTTCATCAACAGTCATATGAATGTATTAAGGCTGACATCGCTTAGTCATAAACTCACGTTTTAATAAAGGCACATTAAATAATAAAGTGTGTTTAACATGTTTTTAGAAGCATTCGAAAAAAAATCAAAAACAACGGATATTCAAAAAGAAGTTGTAGAGCACTTACAAACACTAATTCGCTTTGAATCAGTAACCCCTAACCAAGCGGGTGCAATTGATTGGCTTGCAGATAAATTGGTGGATTTAGGGTTAAGTTGCGAGCAATTTACTATAAATGGTGTAACCAATTTAATTGCCTGCATAAAATTCAAAGATGGCCCATGTGTTGCTTTTTCAGGGCACATTGATGTAGTACCAGCAACAAGTAGCGGTTGGTTAAGTCCTCCTTTTGAAGGGCGAGTGCGCAATGATGCAATATACGGTAGAGGGGCGNGATATGAAAGGTGGTGTTGCCGCCATGCTTAGCGCCACAAAAAAGTTAATTAATAGTGAATCCGCTAAAGTAGGGACTCTTTACTGGCTTATTACGTCAGATGAGGAGGGAGAGGCTGAATTTGGTTCCCAAGAAATAGTTAATAAGCTTGCCAAGCAAGGTGTTGTATTAGATGGCTGTATTGTAGGGGAGCCATCAAGTGTGGCACAAGTTGGCGATACGGTTAAGAATGGCCGTCGTGGTGCGCTTTCAGCTCGGATTTTAGTTACTGGTAAGGCAGGTCATGTAGCTTATCCTCAAAACACACTCAATGCTGCTCATATTGCTGCAAAAATAGTAAATAGCTTGAGTGATCAGATCTGGTTACTCGATGTGGCTAGCTCAAAAACCACACTGCAAGTGACTGGAATTAACATAAATAATGTGGTCGATAATTTAGTGCCAAGTCATTGTGAGATTACATTTAATGTACGTTATAGCCACGGTTACAGTAGCGCAGCAGTTAAAACGCAATTAATGAATACCCTAAACAAGTTTGCTGAGCATTTTACAATTGAGTGGGAACGCCCATGCGAGCCTTATTATACAAGCCATAATACGGGTTGGAGTTTACTTACTCATATTGAGCAGGCTATTTATAAAAACACTTCAAGTTACCCATTACTAAGTACAAATGGAGGGACATCAGATGGACGATTTTTTGCCAGCCCCCATACTCAAGTTATTGAATGTGGTGTGCGAAACAATACGATTCATCAAGCTAATGAACACGTATCTATTAGTGATTTACTTAAAATTGAAGCTATTTATACAACTTTACTTGAGCAGATATTTATAAATAATTAAATATAAATCGAGTACTTTATAAATATAAAGCACTCACTTATTATTGGCTATTCTAAATAACGTTTGGCTTTGTTTTCTTTTACATTTTCAAGATCGACCAATACCAATCCATCAATACAATTATTAAAATCGGGATCAATACTAAAGCTTAAAAATTGCACGCCACCTGGTTTACAAAGTTCAGTGTATTGTTTAAATAAAGTAGGGACTTGAGCCCCCATATTAGCTAACACATGCTTTAACTCTACAAAATCTTCTTTTACGTCATTGCCGCAAAAAAGAGTATTGCACTGGGTTAGCTGTTGCTCAGTTAATTTAAATTCATTATTAGGCGTAGCTAATTCAATACCACTTTTATAGTAATGCTGATAGTAATAAACGAGCATGGCTTTTGCTTGCTCGGGTAGAGCATTTGATACACTTACAGCACCAAACAAGTATCTGTACTGTGGATAGCTTTTTATAAAAGCGCCAATGCCATACCATAAATAGTCGAGGCTCTTACGTCCCCAATATTTTGGCTGTACAAAGCTTCTACCAAGCTCAATTCCTTGTTTTAGATAGGGCGTCATAGCGTCGCTATAAGAAAATAAGCTATCGGTATACAAACCTTCGCGGCCATGTTTTTGTATTATCTGTTGTGCACAGGCTAATCGATAAGCACCTACCAGCTCTAGATGTATTGGGTCCCACAGTACAAGGTGTTGGTAATCCATATCGTATTTATCTATATCACGACGCTTACCACTACCTTCACCGACTGCTCTAAATGCTATTTCTCTCAGGCGCCCTAACTCTCTAAAAATAGGTGAGCTACCTGCATATTGGTATAGATGAATATGCATACCGTCTTGCGTTTTACCAAGTAGTTGGCATTGCTCAATTGCTTTTTTTAGCTCCTTTCTGCACTCGGGAACAGCGATAGGTGTTTGTGTTTTTAGCGGCAGTGCTTTTTTTGTTGTAAGCCTATAAAGCTGTTTACGGATGAGGTTTACAACTTCTTTATCTTTAAGATTTTCTATTAAGTAAGATTCAGGAGGGATAGAGGCGCCAATCTCAAACTCTAAAGATTTTTGGCGCTGCTTAAACATCTCGGCCACTAATAGTAAACTTGCCAAAGGTTTATAAATCATTGATGTGCCATAAAAAAGTGGACTGTTTTTGGCTTTAATATAAATAGGTAAAATAGGGCAGTTAGCTTTTTTTGCCATACGTAAAAAGCCACTATTCCATTTGCAGTCTTTAATACCTGTTGGCCCTAATCGCGATACTTCTCCTGCCGGAAATATAAGTAATGCGCCTTCATCCTTTAAATGGTTTTGTATATTACTAAGCTCTTGTTTCTTACTCATACCTGATAAGTTATCTACGGGGAGTAAAAGTGAGTGCATTGGAGTAACCGACATCAACATGCGGTTTGCCACTACTTTTAAATCCTGTCTTACAGTTGAAAGTACTTTGATAAGTGCTAAAGCATCTAATGAACCAATAGGGTGGTTAGCAACGATAACAAGTTTACCCTCATTAGGAATATGTTCTATCTGCTTAGGTTTATAGCGCGTATCAAAATTGAGTTCATCGAGCACTTGTTCAACAAATTCTAATCCTTGTAGGTGAGGGTAGGCATCACCAAAAGCAACAAACTCTTGTTCATGTAATAAGTAGCCTAGGCCTTTTTTTACTAAACCTTTTACTTTTGGAGAGTTCTCTAGTTGTGGTAAGTTTGCAGCAATTACTTTATCAACACTTATCATATTAACCTCATATTCCGTTTGGCCTATTCGCCATACATGTAAGATTAAAAAAAGGGTGTGACAGTTACTTTGCAGTAGTGTGACTTTTTAAAGTGCTAACTTATAAACTGTGTATTGTTAGGAGAATTTATGTCGGTATTGGTTGCTATAACTGGGCGTGACAACACAAAACTAATAACGAAGTTACAAGAGCGATTACCAAATACGCTGATAGAGCAATGGCCTGATTGCAAAAACGCACATGATGTGGATTTTGTACTTGCGTGGAAAGCGCCAGAATCTATGTGGCCACAGCTACCTAACTTAAAGGCTGTGTCGTCATTTGGTGCTGGCGTAGACAGTATCGATTTAACATTACTCGAGGAAAGTGTTGAAGTAGTTCGTATTGTTGACATGCAACTAGCTGAAGATATGGCGGAATATGTACTGACACATGTGTTAGCTCAAAAGTTACGTTTAAAAGAATATTACATTAAACAAACACAGCAAACATGGAAGCCAAAGCGGGCGCATAGTAATAAACATGTCGGCATACTTGGGTTTGGTGAATTAGGTAAAGCATGCGCGCAAAAGCTTATAAATAATGGCTTTAAGGTAAGTGCCTGGGCGCAAAGTAATAAAAGCGCGACTAATGTCGAAATTTTTTATGGCGAGGAAGGCCTCAATAGTATGCTTTCTGATGTTGACTACCTTGTATGTCTATTACCCCTTACGCAAGCAACGACAGGCATTATTAATCACTTAATGCTCGCAAAGCTACCTAAACATGCTGTTGTTATTAATGTGGCACGCGGTGCTCATGTTGTTCAGCAAGACTTACTAAGTGCATTAAATAACGATAGCTTACGCGCAGCTACACTCGACGTATTTGATCAAGAACCTTTAGCGTCGAATCACCCTTACTGGGGAAACCCCAAAATAACGCTTACACCACATTGCGCGGCGATTTCTGATTTAAATAGTGTTATAGAGCAAATAGCCGATAATATTGAATGCTTGAATAAGGGGTTAGTACTTAATAATCCAATAGATAGAACTAAAGGTTATTAGCTGATAGCTAATTAGTTTAAAAAACAGCTTGTTAACATTTGTAATTTTCATTAGTGTAAAAGGTATTCTCACTAATAAAAAATACAAAGAGGGTGTTATGAAATCGAGTCAAAGTGGCGTTAAATTAAGCCTAGTTATTGTTTCAATTATTATACTTGGTGTTTCAGCTTGGTTTAATCAGGCTAATGCAGAGGATACTCCTTCTAAAATACAAACCCAAAGCGAGTTAACAATAGCGGACTAGCCTACTTACTATGTATTCCTCTTTTTAGCAGTATACAAGCATTATTTTCACAGTAGTGCTTGTGTGCCCCTGAAGCTCTAATTTTCATCTTGATTGAAAGTGCTTTTTAATATTTTTAAATTCTTAACAAAAAAAAGCCCAGCAATGCTGGGCTATTAAATATTCTAGGGAAAAGTTGTTAACTTTGGGTTACATTAAATTGCCCAAATGTATAAACTTTAAACAAGTAAAAAGTATTGATCAACACTAAACTCATATTTGAAATAACACTCGACGACATAAGATCTAAGCTAAATGATAAGAATAATAAACCACACGCACTAATGGCGGCAACGCGCAGCAGTGTTATCTGGTTAATAAAGAATGCACCTAAACCTAGTGCAAGTAGTGTAGTATTTAAAAGCCAATCTAGCTCGTTTAGCATGGTCGTTTCAATAGTTCAGTTGTTGAAAAAAGGAGCGCCATTATGTTGATCTTTTGCGCACCTTTCAACCAAGTAATTTTAAATTTTCAGATTAGTTTTTTTAATGCTAAAAGTAGCTACCGATTGCTGAAAATAAACCATTATCAGCAATTACTTGATACTTTTGGCAGCTCTGCGGTTTTTGTAAGTCACTGCATAAATAAAGGGACTCACGGCTAGAATCATAGGTGGGGTGTAGGTTTGAATCAATTAAAGTAGCCCCCTTGCCAAAGAATCCGGGCCAGTAAACACTCTCACTTACCATCCCTAATTTTTTATAGGTGAGTAAGGTAGGTTTTGGAAAAGCTAAAATTATTACAGCAACGACAGCGAGTGATATAAACAGTCCTTTTTTTTGCGTTTTTTTTTGGCTTATATCATTCTTTGCACTGGAATTTAACTCGCCAGGTGAAGGGCGCTGAGTAGAACGCTGAGGTTTTCTTTTTTGCGCTGTTTTTTTTCTTGCCGGTGCTTTACCTAGCAACGATTGTTTATTTGGGGTTTTAGACATAAAGCAAATCTGGCCTTTTTTCCGTAGGTCTCTATAATTAAATGAGTAAATTTATATACTAAGCTAATTATTATGATAACTTAAAGTTAGCTTATAGCCTACGAGGAATAAAGATGAATACGCAGCTATCAATTTTAATTGTAGATGACGTTAGCACAGTGCGTAGTTTTTTGAGCCAAACGCTCATGCACTTAGGGATAGATAACGTAAAGGAAGCATCTACTGCCTCACAATGTATTAGTGAGTGCCAAGCTGCAAATTATAATATCATTTTTTTAGACATTGAATTGCCAGACGGTGATGGTAAAGATTTGATTGCACAAATCAATGAATTAAGCCCAGAGACAAATGTGGTTATGGTATCTGCACATTCAGGTATTGAGAATGTTAAGGATGCAATTGATAAAGGCGCTAAAGGGTTTGTAGTAAAGCCATTTACACCTAAAAAAATAGCGGCAATGCTTAAGAAGTTTTATCCAGATTTAGAAAATGTCTAATAAAGTAAGTACATTTAAAATTTAAACAAAAAAAAACCGGCAAAAGCCGGTTTTTTATATTCTATCAAAAACAAATTATAGAGCTTTAATCTTAGCTGCTATACGGCTCTTATGACGAGCTGCTTTGTTTTTGTGAATTAGACCCTTAGTTGCGTAACGGTCTAGGATAGGTGTAGCAACAGAAAAAGCTTGCTGTGCAGCTTCTTTATCGCCCGCTTCAATAGCAACAATTACTTTTTTGAAGTAAGTGCGCATCATTGAACGACGGCTTGCGTTGTGCTGACGGTTTTTTTCGCTTGTGATAGCGCGTTTTTTTGCAGACTTGATGTTAGCCAAGGTTTGCTCCTAACAATCTTAAAATAAAGCTTAAATTAAAGGCCGTGGAATATGCCTGTTTCTATCATGGATGTCAATTTAAATTTAACAATCCAAGAAAAACTGCACCATATAACGAGCATCAATTTGCCGCTTTAGCAGTTAATACCGACATTGTAACAAAGCACAGACCCCCAGCCTAGTGCTTTAAAGCGATTTATAAAAAAGACTGTGGCATAATCGCCTATCTTGAGGATTTTTGAGTAGGTTTAAGGTGTCAAAAGGTTTATTTCGATCCGGTATGATTGTTAGTTGTATGACTATGATATCGCGTATTTTAGGGCTCGTTCGAGATGCTGTTGTTGCCAATTTATTAGGCGCAAGTGCGGCGGCTGATGTTTTTTTATTTGCTAACCGTATTCCTAATTTTTTACGTCGTTTATTTGCAGAAGGTGCCTTCGCACAAGCATTTGTACCTGTGCTGAGTGAAATTAAAGAACAGCAAGGCGACGACAAGGTCAGACTTTTTGTTGCGCAAGCAGCAGGCACATTAGGAACCATTTTACTGATTGTCACTATTATAGGTGTTGTTGCTTCACCCGTTATTGCAGCATTGTTTGGCACCGGTTGGTTTATAGATTGGTGGCAAGGCGGACCCAATGCCGAAAAGTTTGAACTTGCAAGTTCATTACTTAAATTTACATTCCCTTATTTGTTTTTTGTAAGCTTAGTTGCGCTTAGTGGTGCGGTAATGAACGTGTATAACCGTTTTGCTGTTGCTGCATTTACACCTGTTCTACTCAATGTTTCTATTATTACGTGTGCAATTTTTTTACATGATAAATTTAGTGTCGGGGCTTATTCTCTCGCAATTGGCGTATTTATTGGTGGCGTTGTGCAGTTATTGTTTCAACTTCCATTTTTATACCGTGCAAAAATGTTGGCGCGTCCACGCTGGGCATGGCAAGACGAAAACGTAAAAAAAGTACGTAAACTTATGCTTCCTGCTTTGTTTGGTGTATCTATTAGCCAAATTAATTTGTTGCTTGATACCATGATTGCTTCATTACTGATGACAGGCTCGATTGCATGGCTTTATTATTCAGACCGTTTAATTGAATTTCCGTTGGGCTTATTTGGTATTGGTATTGCGACAGTTATTTTACCGGCGCTCTCTAGGTTACATAGCAGTAAAAAAAGTAGTGACTTTCAGCATACCCTCGACTGGGGGGTGCGTTTTGTTATATTTTTAGGCCTACCAGCAATGATAGGTCTAATGATCATCAGCCCGCTTATTATCACCGTATTGTTCGACCACGGTGCGTTTAAAGAAGACAGTGTTGATCATGTTAAAGCAGTTAGTTTAGGCGTAGTCGCATATTCAGTAGGGCTTGTAAGCTTTATGCTGATTAAAGTACTTGCTCCTGGCTTTTATGCTCGTCAAGACACAAAAACGCCGGTGCGTATTGGTATTATTACCTTAGTGTTGAATATGGTATTTAATATTATGCTGGCTCCTTTCATTGGTTATTTAGGATTAGCACTCGCTACTTCGCTATCGNGTTGTAATGCATTTTTGCTGTATAGGCAGCTTAAAAAAGAAAATGTGTATCAATTTTCATCAATGAGTATGCGCTTTACACTAAAATGTGTTGTTGCAAGTATGGTTATGGGAGCTGTTACATGGTTTGTGAGCAGTTACTATTACTGGGCTACATGGGCTTTTACACAGCAGGTAGTCTTATTAATAGCACTCGTGGCTTTGGCAGGTATTAGTTACTTTGCAATGCTATTTTTGATGGGCGTTAGACTAAATACGATAAAAAGTGTAGCAATTACTGAATCAAACTAAAAAAAAGATTATAATCGGCAACTCTGCGGCTTTAATTAATTTTTAGTCGTAATTAATAGCTCGCTAAACAAGGCATTAGGTGGCATGGAGTTAATTAGAGGTATACACAATATTCGCCCACACCACTTTGGTTGTGTGTTAACTATTGGTAATTTTGACGGTGTTCATTTAGGCCACGCAGAAGTACTAAAAGGCTTACTTACTGATGCTAAAGCGCATAGTTTGTCTAGCACTGTAATGCTATTTGAACCCCAGCCACAAGAATTTTTTGCTAAAAACAATGCCCCAGCACGGCTAACGCGCTTACGAGATAAGCTACGTTTGCTTAGTGATTTAGGTATTGAGCGAGTTATTTGCATTAGCTTTAATCAGCAATTTGCAAACATGCATGCTGAGCAATTTGTTAATGATATTTTGATTAAAAAGTTAGGTGTTAAAGCTCTCACTGTTGGCGATGATTTTAAGTTTGGAAAGCAGCGCCAAGGTAACTTTGACTTACTTGCTAGCATGGGCAAGCAAGCGGGCATGGACGTAAAAAGCACCGCGAGTTTTCGTCAATTAAATGCTAGAGTAAGCAGCACTTTAATACGAGATGCTTTGGCATCTGGTGACTTAGCAAGTGCTAAAACAATGCTTGGTCACGATTATGCTATTTCTGGGCGTGTTATACACGGCTGGAAAAGAGGACGTGAACTCGGTTTTAGAACGGCAAATATTGCCCTAAAACGCCAAGTGTGTCCTGTCAACGGGGTGTTTGCAGTGCAAGCAACGATTGCAGGAAAACAGATTTTTGGAGTTGCAAATGTAGGCAATAAGCCGACATTTAATGGAACTCGTGCATTATTAGAAGTTCATCTTTTTGATTTTGCACAGGATATTTACGGACAATTTATGCATGTGGAGTTAATAAAAAAACTTCGCAATGAAAAAAAATTCGAGACATTAACACAATTAACGGCGCAAATAGCAACTGATGTTGCTGCCGCTAAGCAGTGTTTTGGTTTAAATCAGGTAGCCGATAGAGACGGAATGTAGGATAAATGAGCGACTATAAACATACTTTGAACTTACCGGAAACACCGTTTCCAATGCGTGGCAATTTGGCACAACGTGAACCAAAAATGCTTAAAGCATGGTATGAAGACGACCTGTACGGTCAAATTCGCAGCGCTAAGAAAGGTAAAAAGACCTTTATTTTGCATGACGGCCCTCCGTATGCAAATGGCGACATCCATTTAGGCCACTCAGTTAATAAAATATTAAAAGACATTATTGTTAAGTCTAAAACATTATCTGACTTTGATTCACCATTAGTCCCAGGTTGGGATTGTCATGGTTTACCAATCGAGTTAATGGTTGAGAAAAAAGTAGGCAAGCCGGGCGTAAAAGTAACCGCGAGCGAGTTTCGTGAAAAATGCCGTGCATACGCTAAAAAACAAGTTGAAGGTCAAAAAGTTGATTTTAAACGTTTAGGCGTATTTGCAGATTGGGATAAGCCTTACTTAACAATGAACTTTGACTTTGAAGCGAATGCAATTCGTGTACTTGGTCGTATTATTGAAAAAGGTCATTTGCATAAAGGTGCTAAGCCTGTGCATTGGTGTACAGATTGTGGTTCTGCATTAGCAGAGGCTGAAGTTGAGTACCAAGACAAGCAATCACCAGCGATTGATGTACGTTTTACATTTGTTGATCAAGATGCTGTTGTAAGTGCATTTGATTTGGCTGATGGTCATAAAGGTGAAGGCAGTGTTGGTACTGTTATTTGGACAACAACACCGTGGACGCTTCCAGCAAACCGCGCAGTAGCTGTGCATGCCGATTTAGAATATGCATTGGTGCAGGTTGAAGATGAAGGCGTACAACAACGTCTAATTTTAGGCTCTGAGCTTGTTAAAGATGCAATGGACCGCTTTGGTTTTAATCACTTCCACGTATTAGGTTATGTAAAAGGTGCTGCACTTGAAAACTTACAAGTAGCCCATCCTTTTTATGATTTTAATGTACCCGTGATTGTTGCAGAACACGTAACGACTGACTCAGGTACCGGTGTTGTACATACAGCACCAGGGCATGGTCAAGAAGATTTCGTGGCGGGTTTAAATTACAACCTTGAAGTAGCTAACCCTGTTGGCGCTAATGGCGTTTATTTACCAGATACTGAACTTTTTGCAGGTCAGCATGTATTTAAAGCAAATGCGAGCGTAATTGAAGTATTAAAAGAGCACGGTGCATTAATGCATCATCATGCTATAACTCATAGTTACCCACATTGTTGGCGCCATAAAACACCAATTATTTTCCGTGCTACACCGCAATGGTTCGTAAGTATGGATCAGGCTAACTTGCGTGAAGATTCTTTAAAAGAAATTAAAAACACGCAGTGGTTGCCAGAGTGGGGCGAAAGCCGTATTTCGAACATGGTTGAAAGCCGCCCAGATTGGTGTATATCTCGCCAACGTACTTGGGGTGTGCCAATTGCATTGTTTGCAGATAAAGATACCGGTGCACTTCATCCAAATACTCAAGAACTCATTGAGCAAGCTGCACAGTTAGTTGAAAAATCTGGTATTCAGGCATGGTACGATTTAGAACCAGCTACATTACTTGGTGAAGAAGATGCCAAGCAATACATGAAAGTGCAAGATACGCTAGATGTATGGTTTGACTCAGGTGTTTCACACGCATGTGTTGTAGATGCACGTGAAGACTTGGTTGGTCCAGCTGATTTATACCTTGAAGGTTCTGATCAACACCGTGGTTGGTTTATGTCATCAATGATGACATCAGTGGCTATTAATGGTCATGCGCCATACCGCCAAGTATTGACTCATGGTTTTACTGTTGATGAAAACGGCCGAAAAATGTCTAAGTCACTAGGCAATGTTATTTCACCACAAAATGTGATGAATAAACTAGGTGCCGACATTCTACGTTTATGGGTTGCCTCTACCGATTACACGGCAGAAATGACTGTGTCGGATGAAATATTTAAACGCTCTGCCGATCNTAGCCGTTACTTGCTTGCTAACCTAAATGGTTTTGATCCAAAAACAGATCAAGTTGCTGTTGATGATATGGTTGAGCTTGATAAGTGGATTGTTGGTCGTGCTGCTCAGTTGCAAGACGAAATTTTAGCCGCATACGATAGCTACCAAATGCTATTAGTAACGCAAAAGCTAATGAACTTCTGTACGGGTGAGCTTGGTTCGTTCTATTTAGACGTCATTAAAGATCGTCAGTACACAGCTAAGAGTGACAGCCATGCACGTCGTTCTTGTCAAACAGCGCTTTATCATATTGCAGAAGCAATGACGCGTTGGATGGCACCTATTATGAGCTTTACCGCACAAGAAATTTGGGAAGCTTTACCGGGTGAGCGTAGTGACTACGTATTTACATCTGTTTGGTATGATGGCTTACAAGCGCCAACAAATAGCCAATTTAGTAACGATGACTGGTTAGAAATTCTAACAGTACGCGACGAAGTAAACCGCTTATTAGAAGCTGCACGTAAAGAAGAAGTCATTGGTGCAACGCTTCAAGCAACGGTTAATTTATTCACGGGTAAAGAGCTTGCCGCTAAATTAAATGCACTTGGTGATGAACTGCGTTTTGTATTATTAACATCGGCCGTAAATGTTTCTGAAGTTGATAGTCAGCCAGCTGATACACAAGCTACCGAAATTGAAGGTTTATTCATTAGTGTTGCTGCAACAGATGCTGCTAAATGTGAGCGTTGTTGGCATTACAGTGAAGATGTAGGTGTTAACCCTGCTCATCCTGAAATTTGTGGTCGTTGTGTAAGTAATGTTGACGGCGAAGGCGAAAAGCGTCAATTCGCTTAGGAGTTATTCTTAGTGAGCAAACTAGCCCAAAAAAGTGGTTTAGTGTGGCTTTGGTTGAGTCTATTACTATTAGTAATAGACTTTGCCAGTAAAACACTTGTTGTAGGGACTATGGCTTATCAAGAGTCGATAAACTTACTCCCTGTTTTTAGTATTACTTATGTGCATAACTATGGTGCTGCTTATAGCTTTTTAAGTGAAGCGGGTGGTTGGCAGCGTTGGTTTTTAAGTGCGATTGCTATTGCTATTAGTGCTTTGCTTGTGTGGTGGCTAAAACGCTTACCTGCAACAAACAAAGTACTATGCGGTGCTTATGCACTGGTACTTGCAGGCGCTATTGGTAATTTATACGATCGTATTGCGTATGGTTATGTAATCGACTTTATTCACGTATTTTATAAAGACTCACATTTTCCTGTATTTAATATTGCTGATTGCGCTATTTGTATTGGCGCAGCATTATTGTTATTTGATGCCTTTACCGGCGAGAGTCCGAAGGAGCATAAAGCATGAGCCAAGCTGTAATTGGTGAAAACTCGCAAGTTATTTTCCATTTTTCTATTAAATTAGAAGATGGCTCTGCCGCTGATTCTACCAAGGTGCACAACAAACCTGCTAAATTAACAATGGGCGATGGCAGCTTAACGGCAAACTTCGAAAAGTGTTTATTAGGTTTAACTGCAGGCGAAAGTAAAACGTTTGAATTAGAACCTGAAGATGCGTTTGGTCAGCCAAATCCAGATAATATTTACTACGTTGACCGTAGTAAATTTGGCCCAGAAACACCAGCTAAGGTAGGTGCAATTATTGCGTTTACTCAACCAGACGGTACTGAGCTTCCTGGATTAGTTCGCGAAGTGCAAGGTGAGTCGGTAACGATTGATTTTAATCACCCTTTATCTGGCCAACGTTTAACGTTTGAAGTTGATATTATTGAGGTGGAAGGTTAATGGAAATATTACTAGCTAATCCACGCGGCTTTTGCGCTGGTGTTGACCGTGCTATTAGTATTGTTGAGCGCGCCCTAGATATTTTTGAAAAGCCAATTTATGTGCGCCACGAAGTAGTACATAACCGCTATGTGGTTGATGGATTAAAAAGTCGTGGTGCGGTATTTGTTGAAGAGCTTGATCAAGTACCTGACGACAGCATTGTTATTTTTAGTGCACATGGTGTTTCGCAAGCTGTTCGCTCAGAGGCTAAACGTCGTGATTTAAAAGTATTTGATGCAACGTGTCCGCTTGTAACTAAAGTACATATGGAAGTTACACGTGCGAGTCGTAAAGGTATTGAGTGTATTTTAATTGGACACCATGGCCACCCTGAAGTAGAGGGAACAATGGGACAATATGATAACTCAGCCGGTGGCATTTATCTTGTTGAAACCGTTGATGATGTTGTTGCGCTTAATGTAAAAAATGCTGAAAATCTTTTTTATTGCAGCCAAACAACACTCTCAGTTGATGACACAGCAGATGTTATTGATGCACTACGCAATAAGTTTCCATCAATTGACGGACCTCGTAAAGATGACATTTGTTATGCAACGCAAAATCGTCAAGACGCTGTTCGTGACTTAGCTGATAAAGTTGATGTGCTATTAGTTGTTGGCGCTAAAAATAGCTCTAACTCTAATCGCTTACGTGAACTTGCAGATAAAATGGGCACAGTTGCTTATTTAATTGATGACGCAACTGATGTACAAGAGCAGTGGGTTTCAGGCTCTAAATCAGTTGGTGTAACTGCGGGTGCATCTGCGCCAGAAGTACTTGTACAACAAGTAATAAGCCGATTAAAAGAGCTAGGTGGCACACAGGTTGTTGAGAACCCAGGTGAAGTAGAAAATATAGTATTTGCTGTTCCTGTAGAGCTACGTTAATTTAAATATATTAAACATTTAGATTAAAGGAGAGTCGTTATGAGCAAGTCACTTCAAAATGATGGTTTGCTTTTTTCGGCTCTTTTTAATGAACGAGGCGTATTAGCCACGCTTATTGTTTCTCAAGTTATTGCTATTGTTTTAGCTTTTGCACCTAATGTAGAAGGAGATATTTGGCTACGACTTGGGATCATTAGTTTGTTTATGCATTTAATTGTTTTAGTCGGTACCTCTTCTTTATACTTCTGTAGATTTTTCTTACAAAAACGTACTCAAACTTTTCAATTAAGTCTATTTTTTGCCTTTTTTTTATTATCTACCTGTATTTTTAGTATTTTATTTTCTCATTTTGCTTTTGATATAGATGATACAAATAACTTAATTTATTTCACACTTCGCAATTGCATTATAGTGGCTTTGCTGGCTGCTTTATTCGTCCAGTTTTTATTAATTCATTTTGAAAAAGAGCAGCAAACTAAAGCACTTTCTCGTGCAGAGCTTGATGCCCTACAAGCTAGAATACGTCCTCATTTTTTATATAATAGTTTAAACACTGCTGCAGAGCTTACTCATCATGATGCCGATGCGGCAGAACAGGCTATTTTAGCATTAGCCGCATTATCGCAGGCTGCAATGCACTCGGGGAAGAATGTATCTCTTGAAGATGAAATAACGTTGAGTAAGCAATATATCGCACTTGAAACGTGGCGTTTTGGTAATCGCTTAAGAGTTGATTGGCAAATACCTAATGAACTACCCGCATTGAGTATTCCTTGCTTAACCCTGCAGCCATTAATTGAAAATGCGGTATGCCACGGCGTTGAAACAAGTGAGCATGGTGCAGAAATAAAAGTAGAGCTACATATCACTACCGGCTATATAACCATGATTGTTTCTAACCCTATAACAATTTCTAATGCTCAAACTAGGCCTAATAACGGAATGGCGCTTGAAAATATTCGCCAGCGATTAAATATTTATTATAAAAATAAAGCGCAGCTAACAATTACTAATAAAAATGATGTGTTTAGGGTCAAGGTCGTTATCCCTAAGCTAATTGAGGGCAGTGTATGAATGTACTCATTGTTGATGATGAACCTCTTGCGAGATCTCGCTTAATCCGTTTGTTGGCACATGATAAAAGCATAGTTGTACAAGGTGAGGCAAGTAATGGTAAGGAAGCTCTAGTACTTGCTAAAAAGCAAACGCCTGATTTGATTTTTTTAGATGTTGATATGCCTGGTATGAATGGTTTACAAGTTGCTAATGAGCTCAATAGTCTAACTCTACCTCCTGCTATTGTTTTTATAACTGCCCACCCTGAGCATGCCTTCGATGCTTTACAATTAAGCGCTGCAGGTTATTTAGTTAAACCTATTTCAGAGCAATCACTGCAGAAGGTACTTAAGCAAGTAGGCCGTTTAAATAAAGTACATATTCAAAAACAACAAAATGTAAAAGTATCTTATCAGTTAGCGGGTACTCTACGTAGTGTTGATATAAATGATGTTTTGTATTTTAGTGCCGAAGAAAAGTATACCAAAATGATATTCTCGGGTGGAGAAGCTTTACTGGAGCAAAGCCTAAAGCAATTAGAGCTGCAATATCCCGCATATGTTTTACGAATTCACCGCAATACTTTAGTGAATAAACAAAAAGTAATAGCCTTGCATTCAAAAGGGAATGGCAATCATATGATTGAGCTACAAGGGTGCAGTGAGTTATTGCCAGTGAGCCGCCGCGAGCTTAAATTAGTTAAAAATACGCTTTAGACTTATTTCGCAATTAAGTTGCCTCTGACTTAAATGCATTTACGCTTAATTACTACTGTTTTGTTGAATGAGCCGATTTAATTAACCGTTTATCAACAAATATAACCGCTTGTCTTAGTCCTCATTGATTCCTCAAATAAATAGCATAAACTTATAATCAGATAATTTTTATTTGGTTCTACTATGCAGTCATCTCAAACAAAAGTGCAAAGAGGCTTCACTCTAATTGAAGTGTTAATTGCATTTATTATTCTTAGTTTTGGCCTTTTAGGCGCAGTTGCCCTGCAAGCAAAAGCAAAGCAAGCAAGCTTTGATTCTATGCAACGTGCTGCTGCAGTTGCACTTGGTAATGATATTGTGCAGCGTATCCGTGCTAACGATACCCCTCAAATAGCCGGACTGTACACACAAACATTTGATAGTGAAACTGCAACGACAACCTCGCAAACGTGCTTTACAAATACTTGTAGCGCAGCGCAAGTTGCGGCCTTAGATCTTGAGCAGTGGAAAAGGGCTATAAGAGCTCGAGAAAATACGGGGTCTTTAGATGGTGCTACCGTATGTATTGCACCTACAGCAGTTGCTGGCTCGGGTGGTAAGGCATTTAATTTAGAAGTAATTGTTTCGTGGCAAGGTCGACAAGAGTTTAATGCAAATGATGCTACTGGCGCTATAAAGTGTGGAACGGCTGACAAAAAGCGCCGCTTAGTTGTTTTAACTAGTTACATTTACCTTAGGAGCTAACATGAAGCAAAAAGGTTTTACACTTGTAGAAATGATGATTTCATTATTTATTGGTGGATTAATACTAGGTGGCGTTATGTTCACCTATATAGGTATGAAAGTAACCACTAAAGATACGATGACTATCGGTGAACTTCAAGAATCAGGGCGCCTTGCAATTAACATAATGCAACGTGATATTGAACAAATTGGCTTTTGGGGAACTTATTATGACGATTCGTTCACTGCAGTAAATACAGATACACTAGCAAACCCTGGAACAGACTGCTTTGAAGGGTTAAATAATGGGAGTTTTCCTGATTTTGCTACAGCTAGTAATTTTAGAACTATTTACGCAAAGGTTGCTGGAGAATCAAAAGAGCTTAACTGCCTAAATAATCCGATTAAAAGCACTGACATTATTCAATTAAAATTTTTACAAGGTAAGAGTTTAACAGTTAATACAGTAACTAATGAGACTCAGGCCGATGAAAACTACTTTGTAGCTGAGCAAGAGAAAGCTCAATTTTTCCGTGGAACGGTTAACGCTGCGACTCTTAATGTTAATGCAACCGTTTGGCCTTACAGCCATCATGTTTATTATCTATCAGAACAAACTTATAAAGTTAATAATAAAAATTTAACTGTACCTGCATTAATGAGAAAGCGCCTGGTTGGTGGAAGCATCAACACAGAAACTATTATGGAAGGTGTTGAGAACATGCGGTTTGTTTTTGGTCTTGATACTAACAGTGATAATCGTGTAGATACCTACCGAAGTATTCAAGATATGAAGTATACAGATTGGGAAAATCGTAAAGGTATTTTAACTGTTCAGGTTTTTTTATTAATACGCGCATTACAGCCAGACCCAGGAGTTAAAATTAAAAACCAAACTTATACGTTAGGTGAGGAT
Organism: Pseudoalteromonas sp. TAB23; assembly: GCF_000498075.1. Classification (NCBI taxonomy): domain Bacteria; kingdom Pseudomonadati; phylum Pseudomonadota; class Gammaproteobacteria; order Alteromonadales; family Pseudoalteromonadaceae; genus Pseudoalteromonas; species Pseudoalteromonas sp. TAB23. The sequence goes on along the minus strand of NZ_AUTP01000118.1, from coordinate 7,397 downwards.
GAAGATAAGCGTGTATTAACATTTACCGATAATTTCAGACGTACTGTGTTTACTACTACTATTCGATTAAATAATGTTGGATCAAATTTATGGCGTATTTAAAACAATCACAAAAAAAACAGCAAGGTGTAGTTCTAATTACAGCTTTAATAATGGTTATTGCAGTGACCGGTATTGCTGTGACACTTATGAGCAGTAGTAGTATTGATATTAAAATTACCAATGCAGCACAAGAGCGCGAAGTGGCCGAAAATGAACTCATTGGTGAAGTGCAGCGCATGATCTCTGATGAGGCAAATCAAGGCGCTAATAATCAGTTCTTCCTGACTCCCGATGAAGTAACTGCAATCGCGGATGGTGATGACAAAGGTATGGTGATTGCAAATCATGCAGATATGCAAAGCAAAATGACTAACCTGAACAAGGGGGCGTTAGATTTAGAATGTCCTCGACGCTTTAATTTTACTGCAGGTATATCGTGCAATATGTTACAGGTTGCCACAACAATAGAATATGGATCTAAAAGTAAACATGAACTAACTATTGTTACAGGTATAGCACAAGAAATGGCTAGCGTAAGCAAGGGGATTTAAGATGAAATTTAAATTAAACAAAGTGTTAGCCTCTTTGCTTGGCTTAACAATAAGTATGTCGGTATTCGCTGAGGATATTGAGCTTTATGTAAATCATGATGTAGAGACAGACGAAAATCCAAGAGTGTTAATGATATTTGATACCTCTGGGAGTATGGCCTGGGATGTTGTAGATGGAGGCCAGTGTTATCGTCGATATCAAAATGGACAGTTTTATACATCAGATTGTTTTAAAAGTCAGACTTACTTTAGTTACACACAGCAATGTTACAAGTCTGTAAACGGATATGCACAAGCTGTTTGTGAAGATAGCCGCTTATTAGTAGCAAAAAACGCTGTTAGCCAACTTATTACCGATAATGATGATATTGATTTTGGTTTAATGAGATTTAGAGAAAGTTCAGGTGGCTATGTACTAGCAAGGCTTGGTGCTAACAAAAACACTTTACTTAATGAAGTTGACGATTTGCCTGCAAGTGGTGCAACTCCTTTAACTGAAACATTATGGGAGGCGTATAGGTATATTACTGGGCAAAGCCTTTATTATGGGTATGGTATTAACAGCAGAGATAAAGCAGCCGATGCTAATGGAACTTATAAGTCACCATTTAAAAAGGAATCAGGAGATCCTCTCAGGTGCGATAACTCAATTAATATTATTTTGATGACTGATGGAGACCCTACTAACGATGATGGTCGTGATGATCAGATTAAAAGTGTACATAATAATTTATTTAATGATTCAATCCCTTTTGTGAGCGGTGATTATTCTAATAGCTATTTAGTTGCTCTATCAAAAATAATACATGGAACAAATAATACAAAAGTAGATTTATACTCTGATACAAGTGATGTGCTAGATACTGGTAGAGTTTTTACCATTGGCTTTGGCACAGGAATGAGCGAGGGCGGTATCGACTTACTAGAGAAAGCTGCATCAGTTGGTGGAGGCCAGTACTTAGAGGCGCGAACTTCAGAAGCTTTATCTGAAGCATTAAAAAATACTATTTCAAGAATTAGAGAAGTAAATGATAGTTTTTCATCGCCTTCAGTTGCGAGTAATAATGTAGATCAAACTCGTAGCCGGGATGCTGTTTATTTTGCCATGTTTTACCCTGAAACCGGTGCTCGTTGGCGTGGAAACTTAAAAAAACTGAAAGTATCAGGGAATCAAATTGTTGATTCAAAAGGATTGTCGGCACTTGATGAGAATGGCTTAATTGACGAAAATGCAGAAACATTTTGGTTGCCAAGTGGGGAGCCAGCGGATGGTAACTTAGTTGCACAAGGTGGTGTGAACCTTCATTTAACGACATTAGATTCAGATAGCCGTAATTTATACACTGACAATCAGGGAACTATAGTAAATTTTAATACCTCAGTTGTGAGTGATATTCTCAATTTAGTCGATAACAATCCGCTAAGCTTATCGAGTAATGATATCAAATGGGCAATGGGTATAGACGTTGATGATGAAGATGGCGATGGGTCTAGCGTTGATCAGCGCAAAGATATTTTTGGTGACCCTCTGCATTCTAAACCTGTTGCAATCGATTATGGTAATGATGATATTCGAGTTTTGATAGGAACTAATGCTGGCTTTTTACATATGTTTAAGGATTCAGATGATAGTGTAAGTGAAAGTTGGGCATTTATACCGTCTGCTTTATACAACATTATTGAACCTCTACGTGAAAATCAAGCCGATACGAAAGTATATGGTGTGGATGGTCCTATTAGTATTTATTTTGATAATAAAAACTTAAATAGTGATGGTTTAAATGACGGTATTATTGATGCGAGTGGCGACGATAAAGTGTGGGCTTTTGCGGGGATGCGTCGCGGTGGTAAAAATTACTACGGACTTGATATAACAAATCCGAACATACCGAAAAAATTATGGGACGCTCCAATCGAAGGTGGTAAAGGTGATTTTAAAGAGCTTGCACAAACCTGGTCAAAGCCACAAATAGCCTACATTAAAGCATTTGGGGATAAACCCTTATTAGTTTTTGGTGCTGGTTATGATACTAATAAAGACGCAGCTATCCGTAGTGAAGATAGTACAGGGCGAGGTATCTATATTGTTGAAGCCGAAACAGGTAAAAGAGTATGGGCATTAACACCCGATATTAATGGCTTTAAAGGTAAGCATAGTATTGCTGCAGATATAACCACGCTTGACTCTGATTATGATGGATATATAGACCGAATTTATGCGGCAGATACAGGTGGAGATATTTGGCGTATAGATATGCCAGGGACTAGTACTAGTGAATTTAGTCACTTTAAATTAGCTGAGCTTGGTAGTAATAAAGCAACTGAGGATCGACGCTTTTTTTATAAACCACTCGTTGCACGAACCATTTATAGTAAAGTAAGCGAGACAACAGTTGATGGTAGTACCGTTATAACACGCTTAGATACACCGTATGATGCGATAGTTATTGGTAGCGGTAACCGCTCAAAACCAACCGGCACCAATGAGAAAGATCAATTGTTTATGATCAGAGATGAAAATACGGTTACTAAATCGTATAAAACGAATGCACCAGATACTATTGTGCCTGCTGATTTAATGCAAATGAACTCAGATCCATTTGGTAATGCCCTAGATGACGTTGATGATTTTGTTGACTTAGAAGTAGACTTGGCTAAATTTAATGGCTGGAGATATGAGTTAGGAACGGGTGAAAAGTCGCTAGCTGCTGCCACAGTTGTTGGAGGTGTTGCCTATTTTACAAGCTTCACACCTGCATCAGATACATCGACTGAAAATCAATGTTCGCTAAGTGGTGGTGGCGGTTCTTTATACGCTTTTCACTTACATTACGGTACTAAGGTGTATGACGACCTTAAATTTACAACCAGCTATGATGTACCAGACACACCTCAGTTATACTTTGGTGAAAGCCCTTCATGTGTAGATGGTAATGGCGATGGTAAATGTGATGACAACCCAACAGTTGACGTAATACAAGAAAGTCAGTTTTATTTAATTGGGCCTGGTATTAAAGGTGAAAATGCGGAAAATCCAATGAAACCTGTAGAAATAAAAGGTCCTGGTTTAACTGTTGTTGATGGTAAAGTTGTGTTGGTTAATGACAATGCAGTAGGGTTTGGCTTTAAAACCCAACAAACATATATCTATAAACGTGAAGAAAATGACGAAGTTAATAATTAAGGAAATTAGATGAAAAAACAACACGGGTTTACCTTAATTGAGCTGATGATAGCCGTTGCTATCGTCGGCATACTCGCTTCAATTGCGCTACCTAACTATACTGAATATGTAAAGCGTGCTTCGCGCGCTGAAGCTGCTGCAGCATTGTTAGATGCTGCAAACAAGGAAGAGCAATATTTTGTCGATAATAGGGAATATACAGAGACATTTACTGATTTAGGATTGCAAAGTAAAACCGAAAATGGCCATTTTGAGCTATCCATAAAGGTAGTCGATAGCAATACCTTCACTATTACAGCTAAACCTATAGACGGTGCTGTAAAAGGCGATAATGATTGTAAAGAGCTTACAATTACTGACACAGGCCTCAAAGGTGCAAAAGGGTCTAAAGGAGACTCAGATGTTGACTATTGCTGGGGTCGATAGCCTAGATTACTTCTTCTGACACTTATCAGTTGATTTGATGCGAATTCTACCCGTTTGACTTACAGATAAAGCCAATCCTTCGAGATTGGCTTTATCGCTATTGGGGCAATATATAAAAGTCCCATTTTGAAAACCATTTAAAGAACCATCTGGACGAAATGTAATGGCGTTGCGCGGATACTCTAAAGTATCAGCATCATGAACATCCTCGAAAGTGCTTAAGAGTAACTCATCATCATCTAGAGTCGTTGATTTATCTTTGTCGATAAATAGTGACATTTGACCATCCCACTCGTCCTTTGTGCATTGACTGCCTTTTAGTGCGCAAAGCGTGACGTAAGTACCATTTTCAATTGCGTAAAGACGGCCATAATTTATATTTCGGTGTAGTAGATTCACATGGTTATCTAATCGGTTTTTAGCCAAGAAGTCTGGATAAAACCACATCGATAATTGACTGATTACACTGACAACAGCAATTGAAACCATTAATTCAAGAAGTGTCACTCCCTTGTTTTTTGATATTGATAATCTCATCCTTGAAGACCTGAGTTAATAAATGATTAACTCAGTCTAGTAAATGATACAAATATGACAAGATTAATTTGTATTTTTTTTAACCGCAAGTCTGAGCTGTATCACCAGTATAAAAAGAAGTACCAGATTGAGATACTGTTAAAGCTTTGTTATTTTCATTATCACTATTAGGGCAATAGATAAAGTCTCCCGGATTTGTTGTAATACGACCACTGGTATTAAAACGAAGACTTGTCTCGTTACCACTATAACTAAGGCTATCAGTTGCAGGAATATTTTCTATAACTCTCAACAAGGCATCGTTAGCTACGTTATAACTTCCATTGTTATCAGCATCAACAAAAACAACAATGATTTTATTCGTGTCCCATTCTGGTTCACATTCAAACTCATCTTTAGCTTGTTTAATAGCGCCTTCTTGTGCGGGACATAAAATAACTATTTCATCCGTACTTGCCGCTTGAGAGCGTGCATAAGTAATACTTCTTTTTAATTCCAACAAAAAATTCTCAGCTCTATTTTCTTCTAGCATATCGCTGCTATTCCAGATCGCAATGGATGCAATGATCCCAACGATAGCAACGGTTACCATGAGTTCTAAAAGAGTGAATCCGTTTTGTTTATTTTTCATATTAATCTCATTTACTGCTAGTCATTTAAGTATCGCTATTTTTATACAATAAATTATACCATGATCGGTTGTTTTATCACCGTAATTCAATCGCTTTGTTTGCTATGAGCATCATGATTGTCTAAAATCGAGGCAACTGGAGCTTTCAAAAGTAATTAATATGAAAAAAATAGAAGCAATTATCAAACCTTTTAAGTTAGACGATGTGCGTGAAGCGTTGTCGGATGTAGGTATTACAGGTATGACGGTAAGCGAAGTTAAAGGCTTTGGGCGTCAAAAAGGTCACACTGAGCTTTACCGTGGTGCAGAGTATATGGTCGATTTTTTACCTAAGGTAAAACTTGATATAGTATTGACTGATGAAGATGTAGACCGTGCAATTGAAGTTATTGTAAAAACGGCACAAACAGGAAAAATCGGTGACGGTAAAATATTTGTCACTGATGTTGAGCGCGTTATACGTATTCGTACTGCTGAGGAAGATGAAGAAGCTATTTAAGATTTTCTTCTACGCAGTAAAAAGGCGCTTACTAAGCTGTCTCTTGATCACAAGTCTGACTCAAGAGATTTTGCTAAATCGTAGCCTTCAAGGATGGCTTGTAACTTAAGCCATCCTTGCCATAACACTTTCACAGATGCACGCCCTGTGCGCTTGGTATCTTTCCAGCCTCCTAACTTTGCCAGTTCCTGATACGCCCATGACATATTTGGAGCAGTTTCAGGCAATGGTGTTTTTATTCTCTTTAACCACAATAACTTCCATGCTTTGGGAGATAACAGTTGTTCACAACTTGGAGAATCAGGCTGCTCATTGGTGAACTTTAGTTGCAATATTCGCGTCGCAATAAAGCCATTAATCGTCACCAATCTTTCCATGTTATCTTGGCTTTGAAGGCGTAAACTTTCGATATCCGTGCCATCACTTTTCCAGACTTTATGGTATTCCTCTACAAGCCAACGGTGCTCATAGTAGGTGATGATAGCTAAGGCGTCTTCTTTGCTGGTGACTGGTTCACTGGTTAATAGGTGCCAGCTTAAGCCGTTCTCAGCGTTTCCTCGCTCTGCACAGCCGACATAGTAAACTGGTAGGGAGCGTCCTTTCTTATTGTAAGGCGCTTTGAGTGTCACTGGCGCATAGGTGATATCCAGTGTTGCGCTTCGGGCTTTTCTTCCTCCTTTTTGTGCAATGTGGATGTGTTTGGTGCCTGCACTCATCAGCTCGCTTGCGAACGCATAGAGCTTATCCTCACCTTCTTCAATATGACGACTTTGCATCGAGCGTACGACGAATCGTTGCTGCTCGGTCAGTTTATACTGCAAGTATTCGTAGATGTCCGCTTCGCGGTCACACACCGATATCACGTTCGCCATTTGTCCTTGCAGCCGCTCTGCCATCGCTCGTGACGCTGACTCCCACTTGTAACTTTCTTTTTCTTCGTAAGAAGTCGTCGCGTGTTTTTCTCTTTTTCCAATCGTGTTGATATCACGACTCCAGCGAGACTGTTCAATTAATCCCACAACTTGCTTTGTGTCTGGCGCAAACAGTAATACGCTATGAGCTAACAAGCCTCGTTGTTTTGCTCCTCGTCCGACATGACCCAAATCATCTCGAATGGAGGAATGTTTATAAATTAGTGTGGTCGTGTCTTCTAATGCGAGCAATAAGTTATGACTTTTTGCTTGTTCAACCGTGGCTTTAAAGCCTGACTCTGCTATAGCCGTTGCGTCAATATTCTCGTTGCGAATAAAGCGGTAGGCACCTTCCATATCNGGCGGGGGATTGAGTGATGTTCACAAGTGGTTTTCCTGGTTCATTTGCAAGCGTTGATGCTAACTTTACCAGACGCGCTGTTCTTCTTGGATCACCTAAGTCCGATTTACCGAATTGTTGTTTTGCCCAATGAGTATGTTCGTTAATCATAATGTGCCCTCAAACAAGATTTGAAGATCTGATCATGACATTGAGATTTAGTTCAAAAAAATCCCCGCTAATTTCTTAGCAGGGATTTGTGTATAAGAGACAGCT